>DAHXMB010000164.1:0-4412 GCA_027365695.1 Candidatus Acididesulfobacter sp.
ATATTAAAAAATTATATAACGGCGTATATCATACATATCTTATATCTGAATGATTTATATATCTGGCAGCAAAATAAAAGACCTTGAAATACAATACTTACAAATACAATATAATGAAAAAGATAATTATTTTTATTTAGATAATTATTTTCCAAAATATAAGAAAAAAGAAGACGCATTTTCTAAATTAATTATCTTGTACAAAAAAGGGGACAAATTTGCTATAAAATATTTTGAAAATATAATTGTAAATATTATATTTAATTATTTCTGGTTTTGCGATTTAATTGTTCCTATTCCTCCGAGTTCTTCTATGTTTGATGTCTATTCAAATAAAATAATATGTTTGTCGTTAAATTCTTTAAATATTATTCAATATAAACAAAATATATTAAAAAGATCAATGAGTTCTGCTCCGTCGCATATTACAAATAAGAGAGATACCGCTCATATATTAGATTCCATTAAAATAACGAATGATGATTATATTAAAGATAAAAAAATTATTTTGTTTGACGATATAATAACGACGGGAAATACTTCAAGTATAATTAAGAATATGCTTATATCAAGAGGGGCAGGCTCTGTAATCAGATTATTTTTAGGGAGAACGATAAATTAAAATAATTCTTATAATATATATCATATTAAAATATTAAATTATTATGGATGATCTGATTTGCACTCTGGCATTAAAAAAAATTACGGGATTAAGTAACAGGCATATATTTATTTTGTTGGCGCATTTTGCTAATCCCTGCGATATATTTAATACAAATAAAACTGAATTTTTAAAAATTGGATTAAGAAATGATGTTATAGAAATATTAATGAACACAAGAACAATAAGAACCGCATTTTTGAATGCAATAGATGAAATTGAAGAAGCGTCAAAAAATAATATTAAAATAATAACATTTAAATCTCCTGTGTACCCGCCGAATCTTTTGTTTGTTAAAAATAAGCCGCCTATTTTATATTATAAGGGAAATATTAAAGAAAATCTCAGGTTTGCCGTTGCAATTGTCGGACAAAGAAATCCTCCTGACTATGCATGCGAAATTACCTCGCAAATAGCTAAAAAAATGGGAGATGCAGGGTTTTCGATAATAAGCGGATTAGCGGCAGGAATAGATACTGCTGCTCATAAAACGGCTGTGGACAATAATATTAATACTATTGCGTATATAGGCTCGGGACTTTTAGAGCCTATATATCCATGTCATAATGCAGAGCTGTATCAAGATATAATTTTAAAAAAAGGAGCTATTATTTCTGAATTGCCGCTGCATGAAAAATTATCCGCTAAAAATTTAGTTGCGCGGGATAGACTTCAAAGCGGATCTTGTTTAGCGGTATTTGCAATGTCTTCGCCTTTATCAAGCGGGACATTGAAAACTTGTAACTTTGCGTTTAAACAAAAAAGACCCGTATTCATTCCTTCGTATAAACCTGATATTATGGATAGTTATTCGAATCTGGGACTTAAGTCATTATTAAATAAAAACGGGGTTATTAATTTTAATGTTGAAAATATTGATTTAAACGATATAATTGATGAAATAAGAATAGTCTACAATGATTTATATGAAGAAAAATATGATAAGACAGGATATTTATTGGAGCAGCCGAACCTATTCGGCTAATCTATAAATTGCCGATAGAAATTTCTATATAATAAAATTATGAAATATCGGAGGAAATTTTGAAAGTTAGTTTTAATTGGCTTAAAGAATATGTTGATTTTACAGGAAAAGAGAATTTAGCGCCGTCTCTTTTAAATAGCAGAACGATGGAAGTTGAAAAAATTATTCCGTATTTTGAAAAAAAATCGTTTAAGAATATAATAGTAGGGGAAGTTAAGGAAATTAAGCCTCATCCGACCGGCCCTAATTTTAATATTGCAGCAGTTTATGCAGGAGAAAACATTGGACAAAAAACAATAGTTTATACAAAAGCTAAAGCTGATTTAAGTATTGGCGATAAACCTTTAATAGCAATTAAAGGAGCTGTTTTTGACGACGGACTGAAAATTCGGGAAAAATCAATTCTCGGAGTTGTTTCGGAGGGTGCATTTTGTTCTGAAAAAGAATTAGGACTTTCTTTGAATGTATCAAACATATTGAAATTTCCAGATGAACCGTTGGGAAAATCAGCATATGATATTTTTGAATTAAACGATACCGTTTTAGAATTTGATCTTGAGCCAAACAGACCTGATTTGTTCGGTATTCAAGGGTTTGCTTATGAGATATCGTCTATATTTGATAAAGATATTAATTTGCAGGACGCAGATAACGATATTGAATTTAAAATAGGCGGCTCATATTCTTCAAATCCTGACCGTCTATCCGTAATAATGAGCAATGCGGAGGCAGTTCCCTGTTATATTGCCGTTCAGATTAACGGGATTACAATTAAGGAGTCGGACTTAGAAATTAAAAATAAATTAATTAAATCCGGAATAAGACCTATAAATAATATAGTTGATTTAACAAATTTAGTTATGCTTGAAACAGCTCAGCCCCTCCATGCTTTTGACAAAACTAAACTTTCAGGCAATAAAATTTTTCCGAGACTTAAAGAAAAAGATGAAGATATTATTTTTACTCTTGATGAAAAGGAAAGGAAAATTTTTGATGATTCTATTGTTATTGCAGATAAAGATAATATTATTGCTCTTGGAGGAATTATAGGCGGGTTTTCAAGTATGATAGATAAAAAAACAGATTCTATAATAGTTGAATCGGCTAATTTTAATATGTCAAGTATTAGAAAAACATCAAGATTAATGTCTCTTAGGACTGACGCTTCCGCAAGATTTGAAAAGGGGCTGAGTCCTATTGCCGCTATTAATGCTATAAAGAGATTTATATATTTAATTAAAAAAAATATTCCAGAGGCTAAAGTAAATTGCTATTCATATTATATTGCAGATATTGCAAAACCCAAAGAATTTCATATATATTTTGAGGATTTATTTAATTTTCTCGGACAATCTATAGATAAAAATAAAGTTATAAAAATATTGGCAAGATTAGGTTTTGATGTTAAATTATCAGAACAGGAAGACGGTATTTCCGCGATAACTCCCTATTTTAGAAGCGATATATCCGACGCAATAAATATTTACGAAGAAATATTTAGAATTTACGGGTACGATAAAGTAAAGTCTACAATGCCTGAAGGTATTTTAAGTTATCCCGAAGCAAATATTAATTATAAGACATCCAAAGAAATAAGAGAAATATTGAGATATGCCGGTTTTGCGGAAATAATAACGCCGTCTTTTACAGGCGATAAAGAACTTAAAATAATTTCCGAAAATTTTAATAATGCATTAGAACTTACAAACCCGATTTCCGTTGAATTTAATTATCTAAGAACGAGTCTTATACCCGACTCTCTTAAATCATTAAATCAAAATTCAAGAAAATATAAAGATATTAAAATTTTTGAAATAGGCAAAACATACTTCGGCAAGGATAACTCAGATAATAATAAGTATATAGATAATTATCCGGTTATAGAAAAAAATAGATTATGCGGAGCAGTTTGCTCGGGTATAAAATTGCAAAGCGGGGAAACCGAATTTTATAAAGTAAAAGGTACGGTAGAGTTTTTATTCTCAAATTTAGGAATAAAAAAATATAATTTTTTACAGCCTAAAAATAATAATATATTTGATATAAATAGAATGCTTGAAATTTTTGTCGGAAAATTTTCCGCCGGTTTTTTTGGTGAAATTAAAACGGATGTACTTAAAGAATTCGATTTAGATTTCAGGGTAGGAGTATTTGATATTGATTTAGAAATTATAAAAGAATTTATTTCTCATAAAAAAACTTTCAATGCGCCTTCAAAATACCCGATTATAGAACAGGATATTTCTATTATTGCACCTTCAGGGATAGAATACGGTGAAATTGAAAAATTTATTAAAAAATTTTCAAATCTTATTAAAAATGTTGTTTTGATAGATATTTATAAAGGAAAACAGATAGAAAAAGATAAAATAGCATACCTGATAAGATATGACGCATCGGATATTGCAAAAACATTGACTATGAAAGAAGTAAATGAACTAAGAGACCGATTAGTAAGTGAGTTAAATAAAAATTTCGGAATTATTTTAAGAGGATAATTTTCAAAATATTTTAAAACATTTGCACTTTATATAAAAAAAAATTATAATATAACTTAAATTAAAATAATTTTCTAATTAAATTAATAATCGGGAGTTTGCATATTTTTATGGGCAATATATTACAATCGTTATTTTCAAACGGGGTATTAGTAGACGTTTTAGCATTTATTATAGTTGTGAGCATAATTGTAGTTTTTCATGAATTCGGGCATTTTATATTAGCCAAAATACTTGGAGTAAAAGTAGAAAATTTTTCTTTAGGATT
>DAHXMB010000185.1:0-2439 GCA_027365695.1 Candidatus Acididesulfobacter sp.
GCAAAACGAAGTTAGAAAAGACAATATTAATAGTTTTGCTATTTATCGGCATATGTTCGCAATCAGAACAGCAAAGATATGCATTTCTAATCCCATTAGTTCTAAATTTTAATTTCATATATTTAGGTATTGATTTAGCATTAGGAGCATTAAAAAGGGGGAAATTAAAATTTAGAACTAATGGGATTAGAAATGCATATCTTTGCTGTTCTGATTGCGAACATATGCCGATAAATAGCAAAACTATTAATATTGTCTTTTCTAACTTCGTTTTGCACTGGTTAAATAAGCCGATAGAATTTGTTAAATCGGTAAAAAATTGCTTAAACTTAAATGAAGATAATTTATTTATATGTTCATTCCTTTCCGAAGGAACATTAAAAGAACTTAATTTTTGCTACGATAAATATTTAAGCAATGATAATACAAACAGCATAACGCTTCACAAATTTCCTAACGCTAATCATATCAAGAATTTATTAGTTTCGCAAGGATTTATCATAGAAGAGTTTAAAATTATTGAATATAAGGAATATGCAAAAACTGCATTGGAATTATTGAAAAAAATTAATATTATAGGTGCTAAAAATTCTATTAATAATACCGTCGGCGAAAATTGTTTAGACCAGTTTATCGGCAGAACCGATGACGCCGATAACTCTAGTAACGGTAATAAATTTAGTGAAAATGGTGAAATTAAAACAAATAAGAATTACGATAATAAAAATAATAATAAAAGTTTAGACCAGTCAAAACATTCAAGATATTCAATCCTTAAAAAAGTTTTAAAAGATTATGAAAATAAATACGCTACTGCAGAAAAAAATGTTTTTGCTTCATACGATTTGGCTTATATTAAAGCTAAAATTAAAAAATATTAAATAAAAAAAATCCCTTTGATGAAATTTATCTGAATTAATTTAATTCATAAATTCATTAAAGGGATTAATATCATAAATTTAAAATAAATATAAGTAAAATTTATTTATATTAAAATAATTTATCTTGAAGCGGGTACAAAATGATCTCTTCTGTTTATAGCGTAGCAAACCCTTGTATGAGCATTACATAACGGTTTTTCTTTACCAAAACTTATTGTTTTAAGTCTGTTTGAATTTATACCAAGGTCCTGTAAATATGCTTTTGCAGCATTTGCTCTTCTCCACCCGAGCGCCAAGTTATAGCTTTCCGACCCTCTTCTATCGCAATTGCCCTGAATTTGGACATCACTATTTCTATGATACTTTAAATATATTGCATCTTTTCTTAAAATCATTTTATCAAGAGGAGTAAGAATAGATTTGTTAAATGCAAAATGGATATTGTTGTTGTTTGATTGAATATTGTAAGATGCAAGCCATGGATACTTTCTTAAATAGGGATTTACTTTTTTAGTAATTACCTGTTGCGGAGGCTGTTGAACTGCAACTGCCGGTTTTTTTGCAGGCGGTAAAGCGCTAGAAGATACTTTTGTTATTTTTGGAGCGCAGCCCGAAAGAACCGCGGATACTCCAAAAACCAATCCAATAATAGATATTCCTATCTTTGTTTTTTTGTTCATTTTACTCTCTCCTTAAAAATAAAATTAATAAATTAGTTTAAAATTTTTAAAAATTGTGTTAATTAATCTTTATTAATATAAATAACAAAAATGTACTTTCATCATAATCATAATCATAATTATTAATTTAATAAAACATAAAATTTAAATTTTCTTAAATTGTTTTAATTACTATTTAATTATACATCACATTAAATAGTATAACAAATATATTTCTTTAATTTAAATTTATATATTATCTAATATATAAATTATATATATATAAATTTAATAAATAAATAATTATTATAAAATTATATTTTAATGTACCCTTGTGTACTATTCATAATAATAAATTATAATAAAAAATTATAATAAAAAATTTTGAATGGCTTAACACCTCCGTTATTAATTAAATAGAAACTATTAAATTGTAAAAAATTGAATAAGCTGCCTGAATAAAGATATGTATAATAATTATTTTAACTTACAATTTATATATATCATTATTTTAAAAAAAATCAATATTTTTTTTATTACATTGTTGAAATATTTTTTTTATATGATAAACTTTAAATAGATAATTATTATATTAATAATAAAAAAATTAATTTTACATATGTCCGCATGAGGTTTTGCCATTACGGCGGATGATATTATTAAAAAGTTTTTAGATAAAAATATAATTTCTTAAAACATAATCCGCTTCTAAAGTTTATTAATTTTTTTAACTTTAAATGAATCTTAAAATTGTCGATAAAAAAGTTTATTCTGGATTCCAGCTAACGCTGGAATGACTTTGCGGGGATTTATCGTTCCGCCCGTTGGGTGTCATTCCTGCGCAGGCAGGTACGGTTTAAAGCCGTCGGTATTTAGACGGCTCATCTAATCTTTTTAAA
>DAHXMB010000187.1:0-15741 GCA_027365695.1 Candidatus Acididesulfobacter sp.
AAAAAATAATTCGCTTCATTGTATCTTTTATCCGGCAAAAGTCTTTCCGTCCAAATTTTATATATAGCGCTATACGGGTATTCTTGAAATAATAATATTAAGTCCTTTATATCCCCATATAAAAGTATTTTTTCTATAAGAAGTTCATCCGGAATATCCGTAAGGGTTATATCCTTAGAATATGACCAGAAAAGATTTAAATCTTTAGCGGTTTTTAAAAGTGCTTCTTTCTTTTCCATAATTTTATATTATATCATACCCTACTTTCAGTTCTTTTATTTTGTTAATAATTTCTTCAGTCGCTTCTTTTTCCCATGCCTTATATTTATCGTTCCAATCAAATTCTAAATCTTTAATTTCTTTTTTAACGGCGAAAGTTTTTACCTGCCCAGAGTTATTAAGCTGTATTATTTTTTTCATTTTTACGAAAGTCCTTATCATAAAAAGAGCGCTCTTAAAAAGCAAGAGTATATAACCCAAAGGTAGCAGGTTCAAATCCTGCTCCCGCAACCATTAAAAACCGCAGTAAATAACACTTTCAAGCAATATCCTCTCTCTTGACATACTTCTGATATCAACTCCTTTTTATTTTATTTGATCCGGCAGAACGGCTCTTTTTGGGAATTTGCGCTTGTTTTTTTGCCAAAATACCGCAAAAAAAAAGCGCTTTATTAATCATCCCGCAAATTAGTTCTGTTCTATGAATTCTTTTAAAACCAATATTCGGGATATTTTCTGTTTCCTGCAAGGTTGTTTACTAAAAGCGCAATAATTAATAAAACTACTGCACCGAGACCTGCAGGAATTAAAGCATAAAAAAATCCTAAACGATATATTGCAGGACCGCCGACTACGGCAATAAGAGCCGTAGCTCCGCCGGGAGGATGCAGAGTTTTAGTTGCAAGCATTACCATAATAGCAAAAGATACCGCAAGAGCGGAAGCAAGTATAATATCCTGTACAAAAAGTTTATAGCATGCTACGCCTACCAAAGCGGAAAGGACATGTCCGCCTATAAGATTTCTCGGCTGAGCTAAAGGGCTTTTTATAGCCGCATAAATCAGAACAGCAGAAGCACCGAAGGAACCTATGACCAGCATAACATCAAAAAGAGGAATAAAATATTTTGCCGAGAGGTATGAAACGGCAAAAATTCCCAGAAAAGAACCTAAACCTGACCATATAATTTCCGAGATTCCTGCTAAAGGAGGACTTGTGCCGCCGCCTTTCATTTTTTGAAAATATTGCCTCATAGTTTCATACCCCAGTATTTTTAACTATATCGCCCGCAGATATAACTCCAAGCAGTTTATTGTCTTTGTCCACCACAGGCAGGTTGTTTATTCTCATTTCTATTAATTTAAAAGCCGCTTCTTTTACATCTCTGCCGGATTGAATAGTTATAATAGGGGAAGACATTATATCTTTAACGGTTTTATCGTTTACGGTATGATAATGCGGCGTTGGAACGCCTATCATATGTCTGATAATATCCCTTAAAGTATGGTTTTTTGCAACGCCTGTCGCCACGATAATGTCTTTTCTGGTAACTATACCCTTTATTTCGCCTTTATCATCAACAACGGGCAGACATGATATCTTATTTTCAGAAAATAAATGGATAGCCTCGTTAATATTGGCTTCTTCGGTAACGGAGATTATGTTTTTAGTCATAACGCTATCGACGGAAATATTAAGCAATCTATCTTTTGCGTGCCTTAAAGCATGCAGATAAATTTCCTTAAAATCTTCTATGGAAATATCTATATATGTGTTTATTTCTTTCAATGCAGCTTTAATATCCTCGTCTGATATTTCCAACATCTCATTGTCTTCTTTCATAAATAAAATACCCCTCCCCGAAAATTAGATGAAATTAAAATCAGTTAATATACAGAAATTCCTTGGAATAACCGCTTCTTTCTTCCCTAATAAAAAAATTCCGGTTAAGTATTTTAATTATTTTAAATAGTCTTAACCGGGTGTCCTGTATATTATTATGGCAAGTTCAAAATATTGCCCGACTCAAAAAATTTAATCAATTCTATTGTACGAATCTTCTATTCTGACTATATCGTCTTCCTTTAAATATTCTCCCACTTGCGCTTCAATCAAAATTAAAGGAATAAGTCCGGGATTTTCTAGTCTGTGTAAAGTGCCTATCGGAATATATGTTGACTCATTTGATTTTAGCAGTATTTTTTTATCGTCAATCGTTACAAGCGCGGTGCCGCTCGTTACTATCCAGTGTTCCGACCTGTGGTAATGCTTCTGAAGAGATAATTTCGCTTTAGGTTTAACCGATATTTTTTTAATTTTATATGCGGGAGAATCTAATAACACGGTATATGAACCCCATGGTCTATGCACGGTTAAATGCTGAAAATGAAGTTCGGAATTCAGCTCTTTTAATTTTTCAACCACTTTTTTCACATTCTGCGAAGAGCCTCTCTTTGAAATAAGCAATGCATCGTCGGTATCGACTATTATTAAATCTTCAATATCTACTATTGCTATTGTTCTGCCCGAAGATAAAATCAAATTTTTTTTAGAATTGACGTTAATAAAAGAACTCATAGAGTCTGAAGAATTTAATTTAGCATTATTATCGGAATCTTTTTCTAATTCGTCATATAAAGAATCAAAACTTCCCATATCGGACCACTTAATATCGGATGGTATTACTTTAGTGCTGGAAGTTTTTTCTAATAAAGCATAATCAATTGAGTTTTCTTCTATATTTAACATATCATCCAATTTTATTCTAACAGACGTGGAATCTTTTTTTGCATTATTATAGGCATTTTCAGCAGATGCATACAAAGAAGGACAATATAAGCTAAGTTCATTAAGTAAAACCTCGGGGTTAAATAAAAACATGCCGCTGTTCCAGAAATAGTTATTTTTAGATAAATACACAAGCGCCGTGTCTTTATCGGGCTTTTCTTTAAAAGAATTTACACTATAATACGGAGCACCTTTTGAAATATTTTCTCCTGCAGTATTTGCTTCTATATATCCATACCCTGTTTCAGGACGAGCCGGTTTTATGCCGAATAATACTAGACTATTGTCTTCGGCTAAATCTTTTGCCAATTTTATTATATTTTTATAATTGCCGTCATTTTGAATTATATGGTCAGACGGAGTTATAAATACAAATCCGTTTTTATGATTTTTAGCATTAAAACATGCAAGAGCAATTGCGGCGGCAGTATTTCTTGGAGCAGGTTCAACAATAAATCGGAAATTTTTAATTTCTATTTCTTCTAACTGGTCAAGAGCTAAGAAGTACTGCTCATGGTTTGTAACTATTAAAAAATCATCGCATAAATCTTTGTTTCTTAAAACAGTTTGCTGAAACAAAGAAACATCGTCTTTAAATTTATAAAACTGTTTCGGAAATAATTCTCTTGAAATAGGCCATAGCCTCGTTCCGCTTCCGCCGCATAAAATAACATTAGTCATTTTAAATATTCCTCTCCGATAAAATAACAATCATAAATCACACTAATGACAAAACAATAATCTTTAACGCTATAATTAAACATTAAATATAATAAAAATATAATAATTTACTTCCTATAAAATAATAGTCAAACTTTACTAATCCGTTAATATCAATAACAATTTTATCTATTTATCTTCCTATAGAATAATAGTCAAACCCGTATTCCTTCATTTTGACTTTATCGTATATATTTCTTCCATCAAATATGGCAGGTACTTTAAGAAGTGATTTTATTTTATTAAAATTGGGCATTCTGAAGTCATTCCACTCCGTAGCTATGATAAGTCCGTCTGAACCGTTTAAAGCATTATACATATCGTCAAAATATTCTATCTGCGGAAATACTTTTTTTGTATTTTCCATAGCAACGGGATCAAACGCTTTTACATTGGCTTCATACGAAAGAAGTTTAGATATTATAGTTAGAGCAGGTGCTTCTCTTATATCGTCTGTTTTAGGTTTAAAAGCAAGTCCCCATAATGTAAATTTCTTATTTTTAATATCGGATTTAAAATGTTTTAATATACGGCTTAATATTACTTCTTTCTGGTAGTTATTAACTTCATCTACCGCTTTTAATATTTTAAAATCATATTTATGCCATTTTGCCGTCTGGTAAAGTGCTTTTACATCTTTTGGAAAACAGCTTCCTCCATATCCTATTCCCGGAAAAAGAAAAGATTTACCGATTCTTTTATCAGAGCCTATTCCTATTCTTACATAATCAATATCGGCTCCTGCTATATTACAAAGATTTGCAAGTTCGTTCATATATGATATTCTTAAGGCAAGCATGGCATTTGATGCATATTTTGTTAATTCTGAAGATAATCTGTCCATAAAATAAATTGGAGCCCCTGTTCTTACAAAAGGTTCGTAAATCTCGGAAATCAATTCTTTTACTTTTGTACTATCTTCATGATAGTTTAAACCTGCTATTATTCTATCAGGTCTTTGAAAGTCTTCAATAGCAGCTCCTTCCTTTAAAAATTCAGGGTTAGAGACTATATCAAAAGGAATTTTCGTTAATTCTTTCATTCTTTTTTCTATAATATCACAAGTACCGACCGGTACCGTACTTTTTATCACTATTACTTTATATTTATCCATATATAATGCAATACTTTCTGCTACTTTAAAAACATTTGAAAGGTCTGCTTCTCCGTTTTCTTTAGGAGGAGTGCCTACCGCTATAAATATAACTTCTGAATTACTAACAGCTTTTAATAAATCGGAATCAAATAATAGCCTTTTAAGTTTTGCGTTCTTATCGCAAAGTTCTTTGAGTCCAGGTTCGTATATCGGGATAATACCGTCATTTAACGCATTTATCTTATTCTCGTCGTTATCTATGCAATAGACTGTATTGCCCGAATCGGAAAGGCAAACTCCTGTAACAAGACCGACATAACCGGCGCCTATTATCGAAATGCGCATATCAACTCCATTTTAAATATTTTTCTTATTATGTTATAATAATATTATTAATCGATTTATTATTTAATTTAGCGTTATTCAAAATAAAACAACAATTTTGCAATACAATCAATATAATACATATAAAGTATATAAAATAAATGAAAAAATATTTTTATTTACTTTATATGCTATATTAATATTTATACGACTAATTTTCAATTATTATTTTTTATAAACAAATTAAAATTGACAACATTCATTATTGTTTTTTATGATTAATTTAAACTATAGCTATATTGTTCAGATTTAAACTATTCGTTATATATAACATATATATAATAATGGCTAATAATTAATTTAATTTTTTAATTGACAGAGCTTTATAAATATAATATATTAGTTAATAATATTTATTGTTTAATATTTATTGTTCAATATATTTTAATATATATTGTTTAATATATAACTTTAAATTTAATTAAATTAATTCGGAGGTTTTTATGGAATTAGAAAAAGCAAGCATTGGAAAAGAAGTGCCGTCATTTGGAGAAATTAACACTTTTAATCCTAAAACAGGCGGTTTTGGAAAATTTAGTCTTGAAGAAGCAAAAAAAAATAAAAAATGGACGGTTCTGGTATTTTATCCAGCTGACTATACTTTCGTATGTCCTACCGAACTTGCCGATTTTGCCACAAAGCAAGATGAACTTGAAAAATTAGGCGTTCAAATTGTATCAATAAGCACTGATACCCATTTTGTACATATGGCATGGCAAAGGGACGAAAAATTATTAGTAAATGTTAAATTTTTAATGGCAGCCGACCCTACAGGGAAAGTTTCTAAAATTTTCGGCGTTTATGATGAAAACTCGGGCCTTGCTTTCAGAGGAACATTTATTATAAATCAGGAAGGAACTTTAGTTGCTTCGGAAGTTAATTTTTTCAATGTAGGCAGAAATTCTGACGAATTATTAAGAAAAGTAAAAGCAAACATTTATGTTGCCGAGAATCCGAATGAAGTTTGCCCTGCAAAATGGAATCAGGGAGATAAAACATTAAAACCGGGAGAAAATCTTGTCGGCAAAGTTTATGAAGCTTTAAATTTAAGTTAAATTAAATTTAAATTATAAAAATTAAATTAGATTAGCAACGCTGAATAAAAACAAATAATCATAAAGATAAAATATACTAATAATATATCCGTTTTTATCTCTTTTTAGCATAAAAGGAGATAAAAACGGATATTATTTTTTTATATTAATTTATTTTATATTAATTTATAATTAAATTAACAATCAGCAGTTATTCCTGCAATCCTTTGATACGCTTCTTCAACTTTTCCTAAATCTCGTCTGAAACGGTCTTTGTCAACTTTTTCCATTGTTTGTTTATCCCAAAGTCTCATGCTGTCGGGGGTAATTTCATCTGCAAGCATAACTTCGTTTTTATATACTCCAAATTCTAACTTGAAATCAACAACTATAATATTGTTGTCGTCAAAAAATTGGCTTAAAATTTCATTTATATTTAAAGCTATGTCTTCGGCTTTAGACGCATGAGCAGGATCGCATAAATCAAAAGCTTTCAAATAAGTTTTATTTATCATTGGGTCCCCAAGTTCATCGCTTTTAAAACACATTTCAACAACTGGAGATAAAAATTTTACCCCCTCTTCTACCCCCATTTTTTTTGCAAGACTTCCCGCTGCAATATTTCTTACAATAAATTCTATCGGCAGCATCTTAAGATGATATGTAAGCATTTCTCTTTCGGATATCTTTTCTATAAAATGACTGTTAATTCCTTTGTTTTTTAAAAGTTTAAAAAGCGACGACGATATAGCATTATTGTATTCACCTTTTTTGACAATAGTTCCTTTTTTTTGCCCGTTAAATGCCGTAGCATCATCTTTAAAATATGTCAGCAGAATATCTTTTTTGTCTTCTTCTCCGCTGAATTCATATAATATTTTGGCTTTTCCTTCATAAATTTTTTTTAAATTATTGCGATTGATTTTTTCAGCCATAAATTTATCCGTCAATTATAATATTGACGCCTCCATAAATTATAGTTAAATTCTTTGCATATTATATTATACTTTTATAATTTAATCAATTAAAATTTTGAAATTTAATTGCAAAACGTAATAATAATAAACGGATTTATCTTGAACAAGAAAATAATAATAAACGGGATGCGGCGACAAATTAAAAATTAATTTTAATAGGCAAAATAAAAGTTGACGACATTAAATTTTTGAAATTTATAAAATAAAATAAAAATGCTATAATATAGATATTATATTATGAATAATAATCAATATAAATATCAGGTATATTTTTATTATAATTTTTTTATTTTTGCTAAATTATAATATATTTATAAATTCATTACTTTCATTGCTATTGACATCAAAGTTATTATTAATATTATAATAATAAATAATTAACATATTTTTTTAATTAAATAAAAAAACAATAAGTTTAAATATATAATGAAAAATGAAAAAAGATAAGATTTTAATCTATGCTTTAATTATTTCCATTTTAGCGCATACGCTGGCTATTTTTTATATTTTACATTTATCTCAGACAAAAAATAAAAAAAAAAATAAATATACCAAACCAATAATAGTTCAGCCCTATAATTTTATTAAAAATTATTTAAAAAACACTCCTAAACCGAAATTGGCAACTACAATAGTTCATAAGGCATTTAAAAATACAAGGCTTAACGCTCCCGCATCTTCAGGGTCGCCGATACCGGCGGAACATTATGCTTATCAGCCGAAACAAATATCTCGTGCCAATTTCACCAATCATCAGAATAAAGCCTCTAAACTGCGGAAATACTTAAACCATAGGCACATAGCAAACGCCCCCATTTTTTCAAATAATAAGCCGGCGACAAAACAAAATAATAAACTAAGTATGAATAATCTTTATCCTATGAATCAAAATTTTTTAAGTTCAACTGCGCCGCAAAACAAAAATAGCGGTCAAAATAATTCCGTCCAAAATCCTTCAAACGGTGCAAAAACGGCAACTATTAATCTAAATACGACAACCATAAAATATGCTTCATATTTATTGCACATAAAGGAAAAAATAGAAAATGTATGGGAATATCCTGCAAGAGCTGAAAAAGAAGGGCTTCAAGGTATCCTGATAATAGAATTCAGCATTAATAGAGACGGAAAAATTTATAAAGTAAAAGTTTTAAGGTCTTCCGGCGAGAAAATTTTAGACAAAGCTGCAGTTGATGCAATTTTTAACGGGGCACGATATAATCGATTTCCTCATTACTGGACTCTTCAAAGATTAAATATAATTGGAACATTTATTTACCGTCTAAATAATTTTTATTTATATTAAATATTAAGTTAACATTGCTTGTTAAAACACTAATTTACTTTGACGATATAAGGCTTTATTTTAAATTTGCCGGATATTATTTTTTCAACACTTAAAGCATCTTTTTCGTTCGAAAATTTGCCGACTCTAACTTGCTGATATACTGCTTTCCCATTTTTGCCGGATACACTTATCGGAATTATATAAGCAAAAAATCCCATTGCATTTAATTTATTTGCTAAATTTTTTGCGATTTTATAATTTGATAGAGCTGCTACCTGAATCGTGTAATAAATATTTGAAAAAAAAGGTGAGGACGAATTAGCAGCGTTTCTATATTTGGGTTTAATTTTAATATACTTATAAACATAAACAGGCTTTTTTACATAAATTATTCTTGTTTTAACAATAGGTTTTGCAGGTTCAGATTTTTGATTAGAAATAATTTTTTGTTTTGTTTCATTTGTAATATTTTTTTTATTTTTTAGTTTTGATTGCGTCAACGGTTTAAAATTCAAAGAATTAGACGGAACAGGTTGATATTTACCGTTAGATGATATGAGGTCAGATTTATTTTTAGAATTTAATGAATTTTTAATTGTTGATTCATTTATAATCCCTTCTTTTGAAGAGGAAGAAATATTAAGTTTCTTCCCTACATAAATACCGACCGCAAATATTACAAACATTAAAACTAAAATTACAAATAAAACCGGCATCTTTTCTTTCTTCATTTTAGCTTTCCTTTTAATTTACCTTAAAACCGTTATTTTCAAAAACTAAAGAAAATAATTCATCAAATCCTGAAACGGCAAGACTAATATCTCTTACAAAATCAGGACAATTAAATATTTCAATTCCAGAGACGCTGTATTTTTTTGAGCACATACCCCTCCATGCGCATACAGCACAAAGAACTACGTTTTCTTCCATATATTTAACTCCTTAATTTATTAATTAAATTTATTAATTATTTATATTTATATATCAATATATTTTTTATACCCAAAATTACCGATAAGATTTATTAAAAATATATAATTTATTAAAATACAGGATTAACGCGTAAAAGATAATCCAGAATTAAATTTTTTATCGTCAATTTTTGGTTATATATATAAATAACATATTTTTATATATTATAAATACTTATAATTTTTTGCTTTTATTCTTATAATTCTTATAATATATATATTTATTGTATCATAAAAATATAATATATTATAAGAAATTTATAACTTTAATTCTTTCATAGAAACTATCAATGATATTTCAATGATAAGCAATACCGGATGAGCCGTTAAATACCGACAGCTATAAAACACTGCCTGCTTTCTTTCGGAACGACTGTATATAGCGGGTGAAACTATAAATCCTCTCTAGTCATTCCAGCATGGGCAGGAATCTACAAAATAAATTTCTACGGAAGAATTAAAGTTTAATTATTTTATTGTGCTTTTTAATTATTTATTTTTAAGTTATGTATTTCAATAAACATTTATGTTATTATTTATAAGTATATAAAATCATAAAATAAATTACGAGGTTTTTTTGTCTACCGAGCTTATCATAAATAAAGATGATTACGAAACAAGAGTTGCTCTATTAGAAAACGGACAGCTTGTAGATTTTTATTTAGAGCGAAAATCAAGCTCTCCAAAACACGGAAATATTTACAAAGGCAAGGTTATGCAAATATTACCGGGAATTCAAGCGGCTTTTATAGACATCGGATATGATAAGTCGGCTTTTTTATACGCCGGAGATTTTTTTGATATTGATATAACCGACTATGATTTTTTTGACGGAGACGAAGAAAATAATGATATCATTACAAGTTTTACACCAAAGAAAAAGAAAAAAAGAAAAAAATTTGCCAAGCATTGATGAACTCTTGAGAAAAAATCAGGAAATACTTGTGCAAATTGCAAAAGAACCCGTTAAAACCAAAGGACCAAGAGTCACAAGTCATATTTCTTTGCCCGGAAGATATCTTGTGTATTTGCCTACTTCTCCTCATATCGGCATTTCCAGAAAAATTAAAAATGAGTCTGAAAGAAAAAGATTAAAATCTATCGCGCTGCAGTATAAGCCTGAAGAAGCAGGTCTTATCATTAGAACAGCCGCTGAAAATGCAAGCGAAATAGAAATAGAGCGGGATATAAAATTTCTTGTAAATTTATGGAATAACATATATAAGGACAAAATAGACTCAAAAGCACCTGCGTTAATCCATGAAGATTTAAGCATTTCGCTTAGAGCTATAAGAGATTTGCTGAACAATAGCATAGATAATGTTATAGTGGATAGCAAAGAAGAATATGATAAGATTATTAATTTTTTAAATATTCAATCACCTGAATTTAAAAATAGAGTGGAATTATATAATGAAGACCAGATGATATTAGAATATTACGATGTAGAAGAAGAGATTTATAAAGCTCTTGATAAAAAAATATGGCTAAAATCAGGCGGCTACATTGTCATTGAAAACACTGAAGCTTTAACGTCTATAGATGTGAATACAGGCAAGTATGTAGGAAAAAGAAATTTTGAAGACACGATATTAAAAACTAATCTGGAAGCCGCCAAGGAAATAGCCTACCAGCTTAGGCTTAGAAATATCGGCGGTATTATAATTATCGATTTTATAGATATGCAAAAAACAGAAAATAAAGAAAAAGTTTATCACACATTAGAAGAAGTTTTAAAAAACGACAGGGTAAGAACTACCATTAATAAAATATCGGAACTGGGTCTTTTAGAAATGACAAGAAAAAGGCTCAGAAACAGCCTTTCAAGTATGCTTATGGAAAATTGCCCATTATGTGAAGGAAACGGTTTAATTAAATCATCTCAAACGATCTGTTTTGAAATATTCAGAAAAATTTTAAAAACATCTAAAAAAACAAGGTCAAAAAAAATAACCGTAACGGTTCACCCTCAAGTTATGAACAAAATATATGAAGAAGAAGCTAACATTGAGAAATTAGAAGACAAAATAGGGAAAAAAATATTATTTAAAATGCAGGATAATTTTCATCCTGAAGCTTATGAAATAGAATGATAATATTAAAATATAGTTTATTTATTATTATTAAACCAGTTAAGTTAAGAAAGAAAAAAAGTGGGGGTTAATTAAAATATAGTTTATTTTTTTTTATTATTATTAACGCCAAAAAATTTAAAAACTATTTCTCCTTTTTTAATCATACCGAGTTCTTGCCGCGCTAATTCGGAAATATATTGTTTATTATGCTTTAAATCATATATTTGCCGTTTAATTTTTGCGTTGCTTTTTTTTAAGTATGTTAACTTATTTATAAGTTTAGATTTTGCCGCTTTTAATCTATAAACTTTAATTACGCCTCCTATACTGAATATAACAATCAATGAAATTAAAAAAACAAAGGCGGCAGGTATAAAAAATTTAAGCTTTTTTTCCTTTTGAGATTTCATATTTAAAATATTTCCTAACTTTAAGAGGGGCGCAGAAGTCTCCACACATACTGCATCCTGCTGCACTATTATCATTTTTTTCTTCATATATGCTTCTTGAGTATTCAGGATCTATTGAATAATAAAATTGCTTTTCCCAATCAACATCGCGTCTTGCTTTTGATATTTTAATATCCGATTCATTTTTTTTAAGTTTTACCATATCTCCGGCATGAGCCGCAATTTTAGCTGCCTTAAGTCCCATAATAACATCTTCTTCCGAAGGGAGACCTAAATGTTCTGAAGGCGTTACATAGCATAAAAAATCTGCTCCGTATGATGAAGCCAAAGCTGCTCCGATAGCGCTTGAAATATGATCAAATCCGGCTGCAACATCAGTTACTAAAGGTCCTAGAACATAAAAAGGAGCTTCGTCCGACATTTTTTTCTGAATTTTAACATTAGCTTCAATTTCATCTAACGGAATATGACCCGGACCTTCAACAATTGCCTGTACTCCGTAATCTCTTGCAATCTCGCTTAATTCGCAATTTATAATCAATTCCTGCATATAGGCTCTGTCAAAAGAATCTGCCGTAGAACCTGCCCTTAATCCGTTTCCTAAGCTTAAGACCGTATCATATTTCTTTAAAATCTTCAAAACATCTTCAAATCTTTCATATAGCGGATTTTCTTTATTATTTTCAATCATCCATGCAATAAGATAAGAACCGCCCTTTGAAACAAGTCCTGCATACCTGTATGACTGTTTTTTAAGTCTTTCAAGAGATATTAGATTTAGACCTGAATGAATAGCCATAAAAGAAATACCGTCTGCGCATTGTTTTTCTATTACTTCAAAAATTAAATCTTCAGGCATTTTTACAGGATTTTTATATTTATTTATCGCTTCTGTAAACGCCTGATATAAAGGAACCGTGCCTACAGGAAGCGAAGTCCTGCTTAGAACGGTTCTTCTTATTAAATCTAAATCTCCGCCGACGCTAAGTTCCATAAGAGTATCTGCTCCGTTTTTTTCGGCCGCCATAGCTTTATTAACTTCTTCATCAATATCTATATGATTAGTAGATGTACCGATGCTTGCGTTTACTTTAGTAGTTAATCTTTTTCCTATTCCTACAAAATTGTCTTTATTTTTATTATGCAATATTACAATTTTACCTGAAGCGATATTATTTAAAAGAAAAAATTTGTCTATATTTTCTTTATTACACACATACTCCATAGCTTCGGTAAATTGATTTTTTTCGGCTAATTCTTTTTGCGTCAACAGCGAAGAAATGCAATCTGTATTTTCTAAATTATTTATATTTATTTCAGACATTTAATAATACTCCTATTAATCATTTTAATCATTATTTTTTAATTTTTATTTTACAATTCTTTTCTTTTAATTACTATCTTACAATTAATTGTAATTATAAGATATTTTATTTTATTTTATTATTCATATTTTTTATATAATCATTTTTTTATTTTTTTAATAAATAAATTCAAAATGATTATAGCGATAATTTTTTTGCGCTTTCAATAAAATTTTTTGCAATTTTTTGATTTGAAAAAAAAGAAATATGCACATAAGTGCCAATCGCATTTAAAGTTTTATATCCTTCATTAATTTTAGTCGCCGTTAAATTATTCTGAGAAACATTTTTTACGGCAAATACATATTCTACATTAAAATTACTTAAAGATTCAATACTAAAATTATTGTTTCCGTCATTAATTGCATTGCCTATTTTATTATTAGAACTAATATTATAATCAATTATACTTTGATTGTCATTTATATTTTTATTTATTTTTATTTCATTGCAATGATTTATATTACTTAAATTATTATTTTTATATTTACTGCTATATTTATTATTATTGCTCTCGTTTTTATATTTGTTATTGCATTTATTTTCATATTTGCTTTCGTATGTCCTATAATATTCATTGTTTCTGCCATTGTCATTGTCGTCGGCTAATAAAAGTTTGGAATAATGAAATTCATGCCCGTTTATTTTCAAATTCTCTTCTCCGAGGAAAGAATTTTTAGATAAATATACTGTTCTATATCCTAATGTTAATTTCGTTCCGTCCATAGTTGAAACAAACGGTAAAATATCTAGAAAATCATATTTTTGGGATTTATAAATTAATTTTTTAGATAAATACATTAATCCGCCGCATTCGGCAAAAATCAATCCGTTATTTTTATAAAATTTATAAATTTCTTTTTTTAAATTTATATTTTCTGCAAGCTCTTCAGCATATAATTCAGGATAACCGCCTCCGATATATATGGCTTTTATTCCTTCAGGAATTGATTTATCTTTTATAGGGCTAAAAAAAATAATTTCGGCATTAAATTTTTTGAAAATTTCGAAATTAAATTTATAATAAAA
The DNA here is from genome assembly GCA_027365695.1 of Candidatus Acididesulfobacter sp. Classification (GTDB taxonomy): domain Bacteria; phylum SZUA-79; class SZUA-79; order Acidulodesulfobacterales; family Acidulodesulfobacteraceae; genus Acididesulfobacter. The sequence goes on from DAHXMB010000187.1 coordinate 14,136, forward strand.
TAAAAATGCATTATCGTAAGCAACGGCAATTTTAATTTTTTTAGACCGGTTGCTTATTGTTTTTTTGTTTTCATTACTGCAATAAAAATTATTTTTTTCATTTGTTTTTAATATTGTAAAAAAAGCCTTTGAATCTTTTATTAAAGTTTTTATTAACAAATCAATATTAATATTTTTCATTACGGCAATTTTTATTTTATCAACTTTTTCTTCAAATTCTTTATCTGAAGAAAAATATCCCGGCGTAGCCAGACCTAAATGACGTTCTTTAATAGAAATATTTTTATCGTCGGTAGAAATATATCCAAAAACTTTTATATCTTTAATATTTTTTTTTATTTCAGAGGCTATAATTTGATAATGCCTTTCTGAAGAAATATTATTCAAAATTACTCCTGAAATAATAATCCCTTTTTTGTAATTTTTTAATCCATATATTAAAGATGCCATTGTAGAAGATATTCTTCTTGCATCCATTATTAACACGATAGGCGGTTTAAATCTTTCGGCAATAATATAAGAATTACCGTCATATAAACCCATAGCTCCTTCAATAATAAAAGATGTTTTGATAATTTTATTGCCGCTATCATCATCATTTATAAACAAATTATTTAATCTATTTTTAGGTATTAAAAAGGGATCTAAATTTGCAACATCGCATCTGCAGGCTGCGCCAAGAACGATCGGATCTATAAAGTCGGGACCTATTTTGAACAATGAAATATGAATATTCCGTTCTTTTATAAGACGAGAAAAAGCAAGAGTAAAAGTTGATTTTCCGGAAGAAGATCTATCGGAAGAAAATAACACGGCAAACGGCGATGGAATCATATTATTTTATTATTAAATTATTATAAAACTAAAATATTAAAATAGTAAAATTAAAAACTATTTATAAATCAATATATAAATATAAAACACAAATAAATCTAAAAATAAAAAATATAAATGCAGATTTCAATAAAAATGCAAACGCAAATAAAATAAAACGCTTAAAAACTTGTTTTTATAAAACCTAATAATGAAATTAAAAAAACTATTTCTGATATTTTTACTCCAAAACCAAGCATATCTCCATTTATCCCTCCAAATTTTTTCATAAAGAAATAGCAGATAATTAATATTACAAATGAAGAAACCGACAAAGCAAAAAATCCGTTAAATCCGAAAAAGAGAAAAACAATAATCAAAGTAATGAGTGAAGCCGTGACAAAAGTAAGCGTATCGGTTCCTTCGGTAAAAATTGAACCGATACCCTTAAAATTTTCAGGCGTAATCGTGAAATAAGACATTAAAACAATAACATATCTGCCTACAACAGGGAAAGTAATTAAAGCATAAATTCCATAAATTTTCTGGTCTGCTTGAAAAAAATTAAAATCCAATATTATTGCATATAATATAATTATATAGAATATAACACTCATTGTGCCTGCAAGTCCGGTATTTAAATCTTTCATAGCTTTATAAAATATGTTTTTGTCCCCTGTTTTTAAAAATGCCATAAGACCGTCGGAAGTATCGGAAAGACCGTCAAAATGCAGCCCTCCCGTAATAATAAAAAGACCGAGTACTGAAATTATTGAAGCAATACTGCCGGATG
>DAHXMB010000188.1:0-2419 GCA_027365695.1 Candidatus Acididesulfobacter sp.
CATCCGGCAGTATTGCTTCAATAATTTCAGTACTCGGTCTTTTTATTATTACGGGAGGGCTGCATTTTGACGGTCTTTCCGATACTTCCGACGGTCTTATGGCATTTTTAAAAACAGGGGACAAAAACAAATCTAAGAATAAAATAGTTCAGCCCGTTAAAATATTTTTTACAGGAGGTATATCTTCAGGAAAATCAAAATATGCCGAGGACCAAGCGTTATCTATTTTAAATAATAATTTGAGTTTAAACCAAATAAATTTAAATAGAATCAACTTAAATGAAGTAAACATAAAAGCCTGCAATTATCAAAATATTGAATATATAAAATTTGTTAAAAATTTAAATATATTGCATTTTATCGCTACTGCAAATTCTTTATTGTCGGATAACGAAATGAAAATAAAAATTGCAGAACATAAAGCAAAACGCTCCGAACTTTTTATAATCCATGAAGACTTTGATGATTTAGAATTTGAAATTGGTAAAATATATAATTCAATTTCAGTTTTACCTTCTAATAATAGTATAATATTAATTGATTCTATGACCGCTTGGCTTTCCGGAATTTTTACGGATTTAGCAAAATACGACATTGCTTTATCTGCGCTAAACGCCCTTTTTGATTTAATTAACAAATTAGATTGTTCTTTTATTTTTGTAAGCGATAATTTAAGTTTTAATCTGGTTCCTCAAGATGAATATGTCAGGAAATTTATAAATTTAAATGGATTGATGGAACAAAAAATTTCTTCAATATCTGATTTTGTTTATTTAGTGGTTGCGGGAAATATTTTAAAATTAAAATAAATTAAAATAAATTCAAATAATAACAATAATTATATTTTAAAGTTATATTTTAAAAATACAGTAAAAGATATACCTAAAGAAAATATACCAAACAAAAATTTACTAAAATAAACCATACTTAGATATACTAAACAAAAGCCTAATAAATATAGAATAAAATAAAACATGCTTAATGAGAACATTTATAATTTAAACAACTTAAATAACTTAAACAAAGAAAAATTATTATCATTAATTAAATCTATTCCGGCGATTGATAAAAAAAAATATTATAAAATTGCAGAAAGCCGTTTAAATAAACTTATTAAACCAAAAGGGAGTCTCGGCAGACTTGAAAAATTTGTCTGCGACGTTGTTGCTATTACAGAAAATAAAAGACCTGTCGTAAAAAATAAATATATCTGTGTTTTTGCAGGGGATCACGGAGTTGCTTTTGAAAATGTGAGCGCTTTTAAGCAGGAAGTTACAGCTCAGATGGTTGCCAATTTTTTAACCGGCGGAGCTGCGATTAATACGATTGCAAATTCGGTTAATGCTAAAGTTGTTGTTGCCGATGTCGGAGTTAATAGAGATTTCGGCGATGATTTTTTAAACAACGAAAACTTTATCAATGCAAAAATAAATAAAGGAACTAATAATATTTATATAGAACCTGCTATGAGTTATGATGATGCGCTTAAATCTTTATACGCAGGCATTAATATAGCCGAAAAATTAATTAAAGAAGGCGCAAATATCTGTTCAACAGGGGATATGGGTATTGCAAATACCACGCCGTCTTCAGCTATTGTCAGCTTTTATTCCGGAGTTGAGCCAAAAATGATTTGCGGATATGGAACAGGCGTAGACAGGAAAACTATATACAAAAAAGTTATGATTATTGAAAAAGCGATTAAACATAATATTATAGATAAACAGGATCCCATTAGCGTTCTTTCGGGCATAGGCGGTTTTGAAATAGGAGCTATCGCCGGTTTTATTATCGGATGTGCATTAAAGAAAACACCTGTCGTAGTTGACGGATTTATATCGACGGCAGGAGCCGTTATAGCCGCTAAATTAAATAATAATTGTTTAGACTATATGTTTTTAGGGCATCTATCAAAAGAAAAAGGGCATAAGACGGCTGTTGCTTTAATTAACAAGAAGCCTATTTTAAATTTAGATATGCATCTTGGAGAAGGCACGGGAGCAGTTTTAGCAATGAAAATTATAGAAGCGTCTATGGATATGTATAATAATATGCTGACATTTGACGAAGCAAATGTTATCGCTTCAAATAAAAATAAATAAAATTATGATGAATATAATAAAAAGTTTTTTAAATGCAGTTAGTTTTCTTACAATTTTTAATTTTGATCCAATAAATTCAAATGATAAAAATAAAACATTAGTAAAATCTATAAAATTTTTTCCTTTAGCAGGATTATTTATAGGATTAATTATAGCCTTTATATATATTATTTTTGATAAAATTACATCATCCGGCAGTATTGCTTCAATAATTTCAGTACTCGGTCTTTTTATTATTACGGGAGGGCTGCATTTTGACGGTCTTTCCGATACTTCCGACGGTCTTATGGCATTTTTAAAAACAGGGGACAAAAACA
>DAHXMB010000192.1:0-2857 GCA_027365695.1 Candidatus Acididesulfobacter sp.
CAGCGTATTAATAATCTTATATCCTTTCCATAAATAAAGACATATAAAACTCTCTTTAATCTTTACATGCTGAATATTTTCAAATATTTTATCACCCCTATTATTTAACTCTCGAAAACATTCCCGTGATTTTGCAAGAATAGAACTTTCTATCTCGCCCAAATACGGTATTTGATAATTAGAGGATAAAATCTCCAACATCTTGTTGGCGACTCTTTCATGATGATTAATCAAATTTTCTGAATTATACTTTATATCTTCGGCGTCTTTATAATATTTTTTCATATATTCGACTAAAATTTTGTTTTTTTTATCATTTACGTCAACAACCCTGAATACTTTTCCTTGAAATCTAAAAAGCGTATTTTTTTCAAGTAATTTATAATTCGAATCTATCGGCACCGACCCGATTTCTTTTTCCCCTTCAAATATGTGTAATTCGTTATCAGTTCTAAACGTTGCGTAAAAATGATAATTTGAGGTAATTTTTTCGCCGTATTTTCCCAGCAGTAAAAACCCTTGATTATTTTGAATAATAACTTCTTTTTTATGCAACACTTTAAGCAGGGACATAAAATCCATCTCGGTAATATTTTTAAACGGTCCTTTTTTGCACAAAAGTATGTAAGCATTCAAAGGGCTTAAACCGTTATACTGGACAATAGACGAGAGTAACTGTTGAATTAAGGTAGATACGTCTATCTGGCTGTCGTCATAAGGCTCACACCAGCCTTCTTTAAGAAGTTCCGCCATAGCGATAGACCTTATAAATAATAAATTCATACCGCTGTCATATATCACTTTTGGCTGCATTATCGTAAAAGGAACTCTTGACGGCAAATACCACCTTAAAATAGGATGCTCCCTTTCTTTTCTTCCTGATCTGCCTATTCTTTGCCTTAAACTGGATACCGAACGAGACAACCCGACCTGCGCAACGCTTTTTACGGAACCGATATCTATGCCTAATTCAAGAGTGCTGGAGCAAACTACATTTAAAGGTTTATCTAAATTTTTCAAAATATTTTCTGTATATTTTTTGATTTCTTTAGAGAGATTAGAATAGTGCGGTAAAAATAAAAAATCGTCGTTAAAATTATTAGCAAAAAATTCTTTTTTAATGCGTTCCAAAAAAATTTCTATTCCTTTTTTGTTATCGATAAATATTAAATTTTTACTATCGTAAAGGTCGTTTAAAATATTTTTACATAAATTATCTTCATTATAATTTTTTATTTGGATTTCAATCGACTGCTTATGTTCATCTACTATAATTTCTATGTCTTCTTCGCTTTTAAGATTAGACCTCAAAAATTTTTTAGCAAGATTTTCATCCCCTAAAGTTGCCGATAGAGCTATAATAGGATTTTTATTATTTACCAGAAACTCAATCCTATTTATTAGCGACTGAATTTGTTTGCCTCTTGCAGTATTAAAATAAGAATGAAGTTCATCTACGACTATATATGATAGATTTCTAAAAATATTTGCTAATTCCAGACCTCTTTTCATCAATAAAGCTTCTAAAGATTCCGGAGTAATTATTAATATGCCGTTTAACCCGTTATATTTGCTTAAAGCTATTTTCTTATAACTTGATATATCGCCGTGCCAAGGGTTAACCGGAATATCTAAATCTTTACACAACTGGGTCAATCTGTCCCACTGATCGTTAATTAGAGCTTTTAAAGGGCTAATATACAAAACAAACGTGTTGTTAGTTCCTTTATTCAGCATGTATGTCAAAATAGGCAAAAAAACGGATTCTGTTTTTCCCGATGCAGTCGTAGCAGACACAATTACGTCTTTTTCGTGCTTAAGAATAACAGGAATAGCTTTTTTTTGAAAATCTTTTAAATCTTTCCAACCTTTTGAGTAAATCCATTTCTGAATTTTTTTATCTAACAATTCGTAACTTTCTGAATACATAAATTTTATAGTTTAAATTTAGATAAATCATTATTTAAATCGATATTATCGGACGTATCGTCATCAATAAAATCAATTGAGTCATTTTCTTTATCCGGTTTAATTTCTACCTGGTTTATTAAATCATACCAATTAGCATCAGGGTTTTGTTCTAAAATGGCAAGCAGGTCGAGAAATTCTTTGATAGTGTTTCTTGGGGTTCTATAATAGTCTTCCCCTATTTTACTGTAGCAGTGATTAATAAATATATTAATAGCATTGTCCGGCATACATTTAATATATTTAGTCTCGTCGCCTTCATAAAAAACGCTGCGAAGTTTCTTTAGAAGAAGCAAAACATCATTTTTAGTAAGATTGGAAAGTCTTAAAACAATGCCGCTGTGATCGACAAAATCATTATTGCTAAATCTATTTTCTAAAAGTCTGCTCCTTAAAGCTTCGTCGCTATATAATCCTCTGTTTTTATTTTCTAAAAATTCAGGGGTTCCGCTCATTATAAACCCCATGCCCTCAACTCCGTAACCTTGTAAAATGTCGTCGATCATATATCTAATTTGTTCATAATTTTTATTCCTTGAGGTCGAATTATTAACCCTATATAAATTTGATGCTTCGTCTATTACTACCATGAGTCCGTTATATCCCGTCAATCTTACAAAGCGGGACAAAATCTTAAGATGATCGTAATATGAATCGTCGCCTATTATACTGCTAACATTAAGAGTCGCTCTGGCATCGGTTTTTCTATTATATTCGGCTCTTAACCATTTTTCCGCCGCATCTTTTAATTCTTCGTTATTTTTATAATATCCTTCCCAATAATTATACAAAACGCTTGCAAAATCGTATCCGCATGCCAATTCCGTTATGCCTTTTAATTTTTCTCTAATTAAGCTGTCTAATTGTTTTTCATCATTACTTTGATCTT
>DAHXMB010000012.1:0-9410 GCA_027365695.1 Candidatus Acididesulfobacter sp.
GGAGACTATGGATAGTCGATAGAAAAATTGCAGGATATTCGCCGTATTCGTGGAAAAAAAATATAGCGTTATCTGAGCCGTCTAAAAAGATAATAGAATTAGCCGAAAAAGTAGCCAACACGGAATGGCAGCCGGATATGAAGTAAACTATGGAAGACATAACAGGAAGACCATTTTTTTCAAAACTTCAGAAAACGAAATAGTTGAATCAAAAAATAATGATGAATTTATCGATGAATCAAATAATAAGTATAAGTATATATGTTCTTTGAAGAAATCACATGCCCAAAAGATAGCAAACGAATTTGGTGCATATATTAGCAGGGTAGGACTTAACGAATCCGAGTACATTAGGAGAAACAGGTCTAAAGGCAGGTGAATGAATTATTTGCGCACTAACTTATTTGCTGTACGCATGAATTTTTATTTTTAAATATTTAATATATTATGGCATATGCTATAAAATGAAACTAAACAGTTTTGTCAGGGGAATATATGGCGAAAAATATTAAAAAAATAGCCGCCATAGACCTATACTGCGGAGCCGGAGGTTTGACAAGGGGGCTTCTCGATATCGGCATAGACGTGCTATGCGGAATAGATTCTGACGGCAAATGTCGGCAGACATACGAATCAAACAACATAAGAAGAAACGGTTCGCCTTCAAGATTTATAAATATGAAGGCGGAAGATGTCCGGGCTGAATTCATAAACAATATCTTCTCGGAATCTGGCGCAGACTGTTTCATGCTCGCCGGTTGTGCGCCCTGTCAGCCTTTCTCGAAACGTAACCGGCAAAGGGATTCCGATAAAAGAGCCGTTCTTCTGCTGGAGTTCGCGAGGCTTATCGATGAGACAATGCCAGATTATGTTTTTATGGAAAACGTCCCTGAAATAGAAAAAGTACACGGTAGGGTGCTTTCTTATTTTATAAATGTATTGGTACGTAACGGCTATCATTATGATTTTAAAATAATAAACGCAAAAGATTACGGGGTACCTCAGAGCAGAAAAAGATTTGTCCTGACGGCTTCAAGGCGCGGAAGAATATCCGTGCCTCTTCCCTTATACGGCAAAAATGTTCCTTATGTTTCTGTAAGGGATGCTATCGGGGATACCGTTAAATTTCCCCCTATAAGTGCAGGGACTTCTTCTTATATTCCCAATCATTGTTCCGGCGGGATTTCGGCTCTCAATGCAAAAAGGCTTGAATTTACCCCTGTTGACGGAGGAGACAGAAAAAACTGGCCGGATGATCTCATCCTTGAGTGCCACAGAAAAACATCTGGATACTCCGATACTTACAGCAGAATGTTCTGGGACAGGCCTGCACCAACCATTACTACAAGATTTAATTCCATTACTACCGGAAGATTTGCACATCCCGAACAGAACAGGCCAGTATCTCTTAAGGAGGGGGCAGTTATTCAGGGTTTCCCCTATGATTATACTTTTTACGGAAATATGCAGGATATTGCCCGTCAGATAGGCAATGCGGTTCCGCCAAAATTAGCAGCAGAAATAAACCGTGTTTTTTATGAATACCAATGATGAAACTTAAAATAAAATATTATTTGCTTATTTTAAAGCGAATAATCTTTGTTTTTCTTTTATTTAAAAGAAAATTCTTTTAATATGTTTTAGGTTAGAATTAAAAAACATAGTCTTTGGAATTTAACCGAATTTAAAAAGGAGAATATATGGATTTAGCCATTTTATCAACTATTTTTGACAAAAGAGTGAATGCCTTTAATATTTTGGTAGAAATAAGCATACAAGATTATCTTGAGACTGCAAGAAAAATAATTAATAAAAATTATTTTCAAAGAAAAAGGATTACAACATCATTCACAACTTATTCATTATTAAAAAAAGATTTAGAAAAAGGTTGTGTGATACCGGCAATAGTGTTGGCTCATATCCCAAATTCACAAAATGAAGCAGGTAATGCCGATAAAAAAATTACAGACGATGCTCTAAATAAAATTTTTAAAAGTGAAGATTTAATTATATTGGATGGCTTACAAAGAACATATACAATAATGGATTTAGACGATGACCTCAAAAGCAAAACCCCTGAAGAAAAAAATATTTTTTTAAAGTCAAAAATTAGACTTGAAATATACATCGGAATGAACAGGCTTTCAATTCTTTATAGGACATTAACTTTGAATACCGGCCAAACCCCGATGACCCTAAGACATCAAATAGAAATACTTTATAATGATTTCCCAACCACATATGAAAAAGATAAAATCTCCTTATTCAAGGAAGTTGATACAAATAGGCCTGGGAGAATAGGTGAATATAATTTTAAATATATACTTGACGGATTTCAATCATATTTAGATCAGAATGAATTACCAATAGACCGCGGAGAATTACTCGAAAGTTTAAAAAGGTTAGATGAAGAAAATCAAAATACATTTAATTCTGTCGATTTATTTGAAAGTTTTTTAAAAACATATCACGGTTTTGTTAAAAAGATGGATGCCATCAGCAGCGGCTGGGTGTGCAGCGAAGAATTGGCGGTGAGATTTAATAAAAATCCTTTCGGAAAAGATACATATGAAATTTTTTCCAAAGCGCAACCGATAACAGGATTTGGTGCTGCCATTGGGATATTAAAGGATAATAAATTTATATCAGGACTTGAAGACATTTCCGATTTAGTAGAAAAAATTAGTCTTAAAAAATCTCCTGAAGAAACATTTTCTTATTTTCTTGAAACATTGGATAAGGTTAAACAGAATGCCAAAAAGATAGGTGATGAGCAGAGAAAATTTTTTAGATTTTTTTTCAGAAATCTGTTTATGAAAGAAGGCGACTCTTTCTTGGATTTTGAAAAATCGATTAAAGATGCTTACAGAGCATACAATATTTAATCAAAATAAAAATTTATGGAGATTATTATGCCCCCAGATATAAATCATAATGACGAGGTATTTGCCATCAAACATGACATTGAAAACAAGAAGTTTATCTTAAAGCTGAATGATTCAGCGGCCGAAATATCAGTTCCGTACATATTGGATTTAAATAACAGCGGTGATTGTATCGGTTATAAAGTTTTTTTATTAAAAAATGATGTTAAAAATAAAGAGAATGATATTTTTCAAGTTTTTGATAATGGCCAAAGAATAGGGTGGATATTTACAATACAATCCCTGCAATCTGGTGCACATGATTGGGCTCAAAATGAACATTTTCTTAAAATTGCTTATTTTGCGTTTAAGGCATTACTTGAAAAAATTGACATAAAACGATCTGATTTAGTCGGAAAGTGCGAATTAAAATTATCAGATTGTTACGATACAGACGATATTGTTTTTATTGTTTGCGAACAAGAATTTGATATAAATTTTTATCTGCCGTCTTTTTATAGATACGGATATTATTTTCAAACGGACATTGAAATTAAAAGTTCCGGTGATTTATCTGTCTTCGATGAACCACATAGTAAAAATAATATTTGCATTAAAAGGATATCGCCGTTTTTGGAAGATATTAAATATTTTACCGAACCATCATTCTTTGAGAGAATTTATAAGGAAAAACACTATTTGGTTAAATTTTTGCTTTTATATCAGGTTATAGAATTATTGATATCAAAAATATTAGATGTGAGATTTAAATCGATTATGGAGCAAAATAAAACGGCAACCGTTGATGATATCCATAAAATAAAGATTGAATTAAATGAGATTTCTAATGAAATGCGAAGAATAAATTTATTAATGAACCAATTTGTGACCATAGACTCAGAGTATAACTTGCGCAGAAAGAATCTTCTGATAGAATGTGCTGCTTTTATGAAATCATGTAATGAGTTTACAGGTAGTGATGATTGCGGTAAAAATGAAATTTTTTATAGGACAAGAAATACCATAATTCACAAATATAATAAACTGAAAAATGAAAATAATGTTGTTGAGAATATAAAAAAAATTAATATAGAATTGGAAAAATTTATTATATATATGATTCAATCCCCCTTTAATGACATTCTTTGAGACCGTTTAAAATTTCGTGTCAGCCCAACATAATTAAATTTTAAATCAATGAGAATTAAAATTATGTTTAAAATTATCGGTTTTATAATTACTTTTTGTATTTTGGCAATACCTTTCTCTGCTTCTGCTAAATCCTGTAATTGCAATAATCACGGAATGATAACCGCTTCAGGCGCAGGCACGGTAAAAATCAAGCCTGACGGCTCCAGACTCTACGTTGCGGTAAGCATTTTTAATAAATCACATAGATCCGCATATAGAAACCTTATCAAAACAATAACTAATATAACATCCCGCTTTAAAAATTATAAAGCCGTAAAATTAATAAAGACTGTCCAAATCAATATCGCTCCAAACAGGTATTACGATAATGGAAAATGGACAACAAGCGGTTACAATGCTACCGAGAATTTAATCATAAAAATTCACGGCAATAAAAATACAAACTATGTAGTTTTGTATTTACTGAAATATAAATCTACAAGTATAAACAGGATAGCTCCTATCGTTTCAAATATGAAGAAATATAAAATAGAAGCCGTAAAACTTGCGTATAAACACGCAATTTCAAAAATAAAAGCCGTTTTAAAACTAATAGGCGCTAAATCTTATACCGTTAAAAGAGTTGATATTAAAAGCGCGGTTCAAAGGATTTTCCCTGTTCCCGTTATGATGCAGGCTAGTATTGCAAATGCGGTTAAAAAAATATATTTTCCGGGTAAAGATAGAATAACAGCCCAAGTATTCGTAAAGATTAATTATAATGATATAAACAATAAATAGATTATTAAACATAGAAGGCAAATTAATGTCTTACCCGATATGGCTTAAATATCCCTATTCTTATATTTTTTCCTGCTTAAGAAACACTTCGGTTATAATAATGGAAAAACATACGACTGCAGATGGACGCAAATGTATGCAGTCATGGTCGGCATCGCCGTTTTTATCGGGTTTTTAATATCCTTCGGGAAAACGGGAAGGATTGAAAGATATAGGTTTTTTTGGTTTTTTCTGGATTAATTTTTATGCTTGCGAGTTAGATAATTCGTTTAGTTGCCTTTAGAGCACTGGAAAAATAGATATATATATCCGTAAAATCGTAACAAAAGATGTTTAAGAGTTTTGAAAATCAAAAATATTTTAATTGACTTAAGACTAACGGTATTACATTAAGAGTATTAAATAGGGGATAAAATGCCTGGAATTAAAGTTAAAAATATTAAAGCAAAGTTAATGGAGCGTCTAAAATATTTTACTGATAGAACTGAGCCAGAAAAACCTTGAAGATTCCGACAACGGGTTTTCAGTATTTATTTTTATATACGATAAATATATTGATAATAATAAAGAGAAGTTTTTTCTAAAAAAAATATGCCTTAAATATAAATTTAGAAAGGCTTGAAAATAATTTTGAAAGTTACGGTATAATTTTATTAAGGAAAAAGCATCCGGATAAAAAGAATAAAAGTAAAAGTTTTATGGCGTGGTGCGGGGATTTTGGGAGGAAGTTAAATTTTGCAATAAAATAATCTAAAAAATTTCCTTATAGTAAAGCATTTTATCTTACGTTAAATAGCAAATAACAAAAAAATGCCAATGAAATGAATTGAGAAATTAGCATAACTTATGAGCTTAGAATGACATAGATATAATAAAATAGTTTGTGAATTTTTAATTTTATGCAAATATATTACATATATAAATATACTTAATTATGAATTAATAGGAGGCTACAATGAAAGTAAAATCTGGTTATAAAAATGTTAGGTGTTCAAAGTGCAATAGAACTCATACTATTGATATAAGTAAAGTCGATATTGGAGAAAATTATTCAGAGGAAAGGCCAATGGGTCAAGAAAATGCTTATTCCGGCATTTGGAATGATCAATGCACATGTGGTAATTCAATGGAGGCTGAAATTGAGATATATGAATACCCTGCTGGAACTTGTGAACTAGTTCAGATTGTTAACCATAAAGGTTAGTTATCGAAAATAACGAAGAAATATCGGAATTAGAAATTGATTGGGAAATTAATTAAAAACAATACGTATTTTTTACATCTGCATTTAATAAATAATATTCAATTTAAAAGCAAGAGAATAAAGCAAGAATTTAATTATAATTTATGTGTATTGATAGTGGTTATTTCTTGTATTCTCTTGCACTTGCATTTTTTTTTGCTGCGCCATAAGTTGTATATTAGATTGATTACGCAAACACAGAAACAGTCTTATTTCCGTTTACGATTTTCGTTATAGTTATATTATTATTTGCCTATTGCAATTTTTTGAGCTAAAAAAGAGATTTTTATGAATCGGGCAATAAGATAGTGTTGTATGACAAAAGGAGGATTAATCATTGGTCACGGAACAAAACAAAGATGATGTAATTGAGACTTTGTATCGCAGAGGAGCAACGCAGGATAAAGGTGAAATTTTGTCAATAGTAAAAGCAATTGCTCTTGCTGACTGGGATGACGAGACTTTCTTGAATACGATTCAAGCCCTTATAGAGGAAAAGCTTATCCGTCTCGGCTTAGAGGATTTTGCCTTTTTAACTCTCAATGGAATACGTCGTGCTGAATCGCTTGTAAATCCAACCCCGTCTTATACTCAAAATACGGTCAATGCAAATACGGTGGTTAATTCACAGATTCAGCAAGGCGGTTCGCACTTCGTTATGACTCAATCGGTTAATAATTATACTAAAGAGGATTTACAGGATTTAGTAAAAACATTTGGAGAGCACATTGATGAATTGTCCCTTGATCCGGTCGCAAAGCGAAAGGTTTTGGCGCAGGTTAGCACTATAAAGGCGCAGCTTGAAGACGACCCTAACCCAGCAATTATTCAAGAGGCGGGACGCACGATTCGAAATATTACCGAAAAAGCAATAGACGGCTTGATTGTTGCGACAGTCCAGCCATCAATCTGGATTGTTATACAGAAAATTTTGACATTTTTTAAATAAGGAGATCTAAATTATGAGTGAAACGCATTATAAAACCAAAAAAGAAATATCAGCAATAAATCTAAAGGGAACTGCATGGAAGAACTGTAGTTGCGGCTCTTGGATTAATCATTGGGAAAATTTTAGCGAAGAAAATGCTAATAAATGCTCTATTAAAGGTTGCAATAAGTCAAGTGTGCTTGGTGCACATATTAAATTATATGGTATTACAGCAACATCGAAGGATGATGAAGATTTATCTAATAAACATTTTATTGTTCCAATGTGCAATTCTCATAATAAACAAGCGAATATTAAAAATATATAGAATATAAAAAAATTAGTCAAGCGAATGTAATATAATTAGTTAAATTTATAATGTTATCTTTCATAAAAACCAGATTATTTTATTTATTAAACTACTAACCTAATTGTATGATTCCTATGTGCAATTTTATTAATTATTTATGGGGTTCTCTGACCATCATTCATAGCGCTAACGCCCTGCTCCCTGCTCACAGGAACTAATACACTCTTCAATGTGTTTTGAACTATCTAAGTTTAAGCTATTTGCAAATGAAATACAATACGGTCTCAACACTCTCCAATTGTTTGGGAATATTCCGCGTTGCGCTGCAGCAGCAGCACCGTTGTCATAACATAATGTTTTAATATGACCGAAAGAGAATTCATTGTTATTTGTATTAACGGATTTTTTTAATAATTTATTGGTTATACCGTATAGTGCGCTACGAGATATTTGCCCGACCCAGTGAAACATTATTTTTCCGGTTTTTGAAATATAAAATGTTTGAGGAATTTCATTAATACCTCCATATTCGCTTATTACATCGGGATTTGCATAAACAACAGGATAAGATATGCCGTAAAGTTTTAGAAATTTTGAAACCCCTCCTATATTATTATTAACATTTATACCTACGACTATGACTCCTTTTACCCTGTAAAAATTGTAAAATTTTACAAGCATAGGCATCTCGGCTCTGCAAGGCGGACACCATGTTGCCCAAAAATTTAATATTACGATATGTCCTTTATAATTATTTAGAGAAAAAACATTATAGTTAGATGCGCTTCTGTTTAATACTTTTAAAGTAAAATTAGGAGCGGCGGAAACAGCTGCGTTTGCCTCAGATAAATTCAAATTTGTAACCGCAATAAAAGCCAAAAAAAATAAACAAGATAAACAAATAAATTTCGCCAAGTAATTTACTGAAAATTTCATATACATTATAGTATCTCCAAAATAAAATATTTATTGTTTTTTATTTAAATTATTAGTTATTATATAAATATTATATAAAAATATAAAATTTTTTGTATTGTTTGTATTGTATGCATAAGTAGAGAAGTTATTGTTATTTGCATTAATGTAAGTTCCAAAAGTTATTGATACTCTACAAAAGATAATGATACGCTACAAAAGTTATTGAAACTAAAAAATTAAACTGAAATCGGTTCCGGTTATTTACATTTTCCTATTTCCGCTGAAGTTTTTTATTCTTTCTATATATTCCTCTACGCTGTTCCTTATTATAGCGCTTAAAGAAACTTTCAAATTAAACTCTTCGGCTTTTTCTCTTGCCGCTTGGTATTCTTCATATAAATCTATCGGAATCCTCACCGATACGTTTTTAGTTTTTTTTGCCGGACTTTTTTCTTTCTTTTTTAATTTCTTCAATTTCTTTCTCCGCTAATTCAATTCCTTTCTGAAAGGCTTTGTTTATGATGTCCTTAAACGTTAGCCTCAGCCCTTTTTTTTCCGCTTCCTTTCTCATCTCTTCCAGCTTGCCGTATTCGTCTTTCGTAAGCTTGATAGAGGCGTAAACGGTGTCTTTTTCTTTATTTTCTTTTTCTTCTTTTTTCTTAGGCATATTGGTTATATGAAATCTTTTATGGTCTTTTTGTATTCATTGATAGTTTCGTTTATTCCGGCTCTTACCAGATTTTCTATAAGTATTTCTTTCCGGTTTTCTTTAAGTCTTAAAAATTTCTTGTAGTTTTCTTTTTTTAAGGCGACGGATATTTTAACTCTGGCTATTTCTTCCTCTTTTAATTCTAATCCTTTAAGAATAATATCTCTTGCCATTAAAGTTACGCCGTTTTTTTCGGCTTCTTTAATGACTTCGTCTATTTTCTTATATAATTCTTTGTCTATCTTGGCTCTTATTAATCTTTCTTTTTTCCCTTTAATTATCTGCATTTTCATATTTATGTAGCGAAGTTATTGCTTTATATTATAATCATATTTCGTGAATTTTTGTCAATACAAAATTTATATATTTTTTGTTAAAAATAACGTTTTTAATAAATTTTGTATTGACAAAGAGGTAATTTCTATATAAAAATAGACGAAGTCATTAAAGAAGCCGAAAAAAACGGCGTAACTTTAATGGCAAGAGATATTATTCTTAAAGGATTA
>DAHXMB010000028.1:0-8324 GCA_027365695.1 Candidatus Acididesulfobacter sp.
CATATTTTACTTTTATTTCTCCTTTAAATGCTTTTATTATTCCCGGTATAGCCTTAATTATAACTATAGTCCAAAATAATGCTATTGATCCGACTATTAAAGTTGGAAATATTCCAAACCCAGACATTTTCTTCCTCCTTATGTTCGCCCTTTCCTCTCGGGCAATTAACCTTACCGCCTCTATGCCGCTCACAGAGGCTTCATTTTTATTTATACTACCAAAAGGATTAAAAGTCAAATCAAGGGCAAATAAGGGCAAATACATGCGTTATTTCTGGGTAGGCGGAGATAGTAAATATAAACGTTAGTAGATAAGAATTAAGTTCATTTTTTTCTTTATTTATCCGATGTTTATTTAGTTTCTTTATAAAAGTTATCCATATAATTTAACCAATTTTCTATAGCCGACGTAATTACGGAATAAAATAATCTTACATCGTGTATTCCGTCAAGCAGCGTATATGCATGGGGTGCAGGGGGTCGCAGGTTCAAATCCTGTCGTCCCGACCATTCAAAACCGCAGTAAATAAGCCATTCCAAACCATAACAATAAATTTTATATTGATTATAATTTGCATAAATTATATAATTTTTATAGAATTTTTGTCCCAAATTTGTCCCATATTTTAAGGAGAGCTAAAATGTCGGAAAATATCAGAAAAAGAAAGAACAGCCAATATTATTACTACGATATGATGATTGACGGCAAACGGTATAAAGGAACCACTAAGACCGGCGACAAAAAACTTGCCGAACAGATAATAAGCACGATAAAAACCGACATACTCCGTAAAAAGCACGACCTACCGTCCCTTATAAATTATCGATTTAAAGACCTATGGGAATTATATATAACGTCCGCCGCCGTCAGTAAAAAAACAGTTGAAATTAGATTAACTGTTGCTAAACATTTTTTACAGGTATTTAAAGACGAACCTATTAAGCATATTACTAAAGACAAGATAGAAAATTACCAACTTAAAAGAAAACTTGAAATATTAGCTTTACCAAAAAATAAGAATAAAAGAGAATCGGAAATATCATTCAGGACGGTTAACATAGAAATAGAAGTTTTACATAATTTCTTTAACTTTTGCATTAAAAAAGGCTATTTCGATAAGAACCCTTGCGCAGGGATTAAAAAACTTAACGAATTATCCCGCCTGAAAACCTTATCCGATTCCGACATCGATAAGCTCATCGCTGGCGCCACGAATAAACTGACCCGTGATTTAATAACTTTTCTAATTTTTACCGGTTGCCGCAAAGGAGAGGCTCTTAATCTTAAATGGGACGATGTGGATTTACAGAATAACATTATAGCCGTTAAAGGGACTAAAACCAAATACGATAGATACGTTCCTATCAGCAAGCCCCTAAAAGAGCTTTTAAGGGGTATTGAAAAGAAAGACGGCTGTTTATATGTCTTTAACGATAAAGGGGCAAAATTAGGCAATTTTCGGCGTTCTTTTATGACAGCTTGCCGCAATGCCGGACTTAAAGATATGCGCATCCACGACTTAAGGCACGTATTCGCAAGCAAAATGGTTATGAATGGAACGTCGCTTTATATTACAGGGGAGCTTCTGGGACACAGGACGACGCAGATGACGCAAAGGTATAGTCATTTGGTTCCCGAAACGCTAAAGAATGCGGTCGACGACGTGTGGAAATAAGTTATTAAAGAGACTGCAAAAATGCTTGTAATTGATTAATTTCTAATGCCTTAGTTCTTTTATTTATACCGCAATAAGTGGTTTCTAAATAGTCTATTTTATTACTGTAAGTTTTGTTATTTTGGGTATATGATGATTGATTATAATAAGCTCCATCGCAAATAGCTATAAAAAACTTATCTGTTCTATTGTAAGATTGCGCATTATCTAAAAACAGTTTAATATCATTGAATTGATTATCTTGACCGCCGCCGCCTTCCTTAGTGTATTTATGTGTTGCGTAAAATTCAATTAAACCGTTTTGTTTTGTTTGAAATTTCCATGAAAAATCAATAGATTTTGGCTTCCTGCTTGTCGTTATATTTCTACCTGTTTGTAATTGCCCGCTTATAATATATAAGGCGTTGTGTCCACCGGCGGGAAGCAATTTAAAATTAATAATATTGGGTATATTATTGATATAATCGGCGGCTAATCTTTGATGAAACGATTGCCGATTCGGCTCTTTAATAAAACACAAAATAAATAAATCGTCATTTAGGACTTTATATTTTATTAATTTTTCTGATAAACCAAATTTTAAAGCAAACCTTTTTATCTTTTCTTTTAAATCGGGACCTATTTTATTTTTAATTTCATCCCGAATTTCTGAGATATTTTTATTAAGTTCCTTTTTTTCTTCTTTAATATAATCAAGCATATTTTTCTATATATTTTTCAAAAGTGTAAGATAATATTTCTCTCGCTAAATTAAAATCCAATCTTCTCCTGTAATATCCGTCTTTTCTTAAACCTCTAAAAGCCGTTAAAAATAAATCGTTTGTATTTTTCCTAAAGTTATCAATTTCTTTATTAGCTTCTTTTATAAAAATATTAATATTTACATCTTTCGGCAAACCTTTAATCTTTGTCACTCCACGACTTGAAACTTTTATTTTATAAGGGTCAATTTCATCGCCTAAAACAAATTTTATCGATTCAGACCTTGTATTATCGATAGCAAATAATCCAATCTCTCCGTCCGGCGCATTAAATCTCCAATTATTTAAAGATTTTGCTTTTATCCTTTTTGCTTGAATATCTGAAAATTTTCCGTTAGAAACATTTTCTTTATAAATAAAAAAATCGTCATTGCCTAAATTTAGATTAGGCTTAATTTTTTCGGGAACAAATAAAGAAAGGCATACAGGGCAGTCTGTATCCTCAAACATTCTGCATGTTAAGGAAACAACCCCGAATAATCTATTATGAAATATTTCTTGAGTAATAAAACTTTCAGGAATTATTGCCGCAACATATTGCGTATTTTTTAACATTATATCTAAGGCGTATTTATATAAATCGTCATAATCGGTTTTAGGAAACGGCAGACCGCTTCTTGTGGCGGAATTTTTTGCAAGATACGGCGGATTAGTAATGGCAATAATATAATTACTCGGATATTCTAATAATGTATTTTTTTTATTAACAATGAAGTCGGGAAAATTGTTTATTATTCCGGGTTCTATATCATAACATGACCATTTATTTTTATAGCCTAAGTCAGCTATCATTTTAACTATATTATTAGACCCTGCAAAGGGTTCTAATATTTCTTTATTTTTAAAATCATCGATAATATCTACCCATTTATAAAATAAATCATTATTAAATGGGTTTGCCGTTGTGTAGAATTGACCATGCATTTTTTTATTAATCATAATCAAATCTCAGTTTATATTGTTAATATCAAGGTTTGTTTTATTTTAATTATATCATAAATTAATCGCCAAAAATATTAAATTCTTTATTTTTAGTTTGCTTTCTGTTATTCCAATTCGCCAATTTTTTTAACCTCTGCGCTGGGATACTTCTGTTTAAACCTTTTAACTATACCGTTGCACATATCAGGCAATATCTCTACGCCTACGCATTTTCTATTTAATACTTCGGCAACGAGCATTATATTGCCGCTCCCGATAAAAGGGTCTATAAGTAAATCATTTGGTTTACTAAAAGATTCTATAAGCCAAGTTAGATATACCGCCGGTTTTTGCCTATTGTTAGCAATTTCTTTTTCGTTATCCGGCATTTTCGGTATATTAAGAATAATAGCGTCTTTGATTCCTTGATTAACGCTTTTATTACTAAATAAAGCCGTAAAATCCCATTGCCTATATCCGACTCCGGCGGGAGCGTGCAGGTTAGTGTGAACTACTCTCCAATGAATTGGAAAGCTTCTTGCTTCATAGACGGGATACTTTTTAGGTAGCTAATGCTACGGTCATCCATAGAGCCTGTCTCCGCAAGCGTATATTCCGGCAGTTCCTGCCGTATTTTTATTATTGCTCTTTTTTTCACGACCATGGCCGACACGTAGTCTCTGGGAGCGACAAGCCCGCAGGAAGGACAGGAATGTATTCTGTCGGAGAGGGTTTTAGCAACTTTCTCTCCGCATATGCACTCCTGAGATGTATTACGGGGATTTACTCTCAAAAACAGGATACCAGCCTCTTCCGCTTTGTATTTCAGGTATGAGAGAAACCGACCCCAGCCGGAGTCGTGAATACTTTTTGATAAATGCGTATTTCTTACCATGTTTCTTATTTTTAAGTCCTCTACCGCTATACAGTCTATATCTGAGTCTATGATTCTGCGGGATTCCTTGTGAAGGGCGTCTTTACGTTGCTCGGCAATGCGGGCGTGCTGTTTTGCGACTTTTAGTTTTGCCTTAGCCCTGTTTTTGGAGCCCTTCTTCTTTTTCGAGAGGTCATTTTGAGCCTTGACAAGCTTTTCCTCTGATTTGCGGTAATGCTTTTGCATGTTTATTTCTGTTCCGTCGGAAAGAACGGCAAAAGTATTAAGCCCCATATCGAACCCGATAATTTTATCTGTGCGAATAATAGGTTTTTTAGGAACTTCTGTATCATATTTAACGGCAATACAGGCATACCACTTGTCCGCTTGTTTCTTTACGATGCAGGATTTAAGAACGCCGGTATAATTTATATGTTTCTTGAGTTTGACGGTTCCTATTTTGGAGAGCTTGAGTC
This sequence comes from Candidatus Acididesulfobacter sp., assembly GCA_027365695.1. Classification (GTDB taxonomy): domain Bacteria; phylum SZUA-79; class SZUA-79; order Acidulodesulfobacterales; family Acidulodesulfobacteraceae; genus Acididesulfobacter. Next base: position 4,709 of record DAHXMB010000028.1, read on the forward strand.
CGTTTTCAGTTATCTCAAATCCCGGCATTTGGGGATAGGTTATACTGCTATAACGGTCTTCCGGCTTGAAGCGGGGATAACCGGCTTTGCCGTTCTTTCCCTTAAGGCGGCGGAAGAACGATTTATACGCCTCGTTGACGCGGATAAGAACGTCCTGTAATACCTGAGAGTGGATGTTTTTGAGAAAAGGAATTGTCTTTTTATCTAATTTTAATATACCTGCCTGCTTACCGTAAGACAGAGATTTGCCTGTCTGTTTATAAGAGTTTTTGCGGTCAACTAAGGCGGAGTTATAGAGAATACGGCAGGTCTCAAGCGTCCAGTCTAATTTTTCTATTTGGTTTTTTGTAGGATACAACCGATATTTATATGTTTTTATCATTTTTGTTTTGATTATCTATATATTTTCTTATCGCTGATTCCGAAACGGAGCCTATAGTTTCTATGTAATAGGATGGATTCCAAAGATGCCCGCCCCATAGTTGCCTTTTTAACACCGGGAACTTTAAAAATATTAGCCTCGCCGATATTCCCTTTATCATTTTTACTATATACGACGGAGATGTCTTGGGATGGGCGGAGGCAAATATATGGATATGGTCTTCGTCTCCTATTTCAACATTTCGTATTGTGAATCCTTTTTCTTTCGCCACTTCGCTTAAAACCTGCTTAAAATATTGTGATATATTTGCGCTTAGAACCTTACGCCTGTATTTGGTCGTGAAAACTATGTGGTAATTGCAGTTATATACGCTTGTTCTTCCATATATTATATTTTCTTTACTCACACATATAGTATATATATATTTGAAAGTTTTGTCAATTTATTTCAGATTAAATACAAAAGCATATAGTATCGCCTATCATCACCCCTTTAAAAAGGAGTGTGTTCCCGGCAAAGTTATCATAAAGTGGCGATCGGGATATATAAATATCCGCCGGACTTTTGGAATCATGCCCCAAGTGCTCTCGGGCGAACGCCGAAACTCAATGATTAGCGAGCGGGATAACCCCACTCCAAAACTTTAATTATAATTTAATTATAATTTATTTTTAAAATAAAGTCAACAATGTTTTTATTTTTGCAATTTATTTAAAAAGCCTATGATATGTATAGAATAAGCGGGGATACTTCGGAAGCCCAGCACTGCATTTTCACGATAAGTAAAATCAAATCAAATTTAAAATCTTATTGACAACCATAAACTATCAGGATATAGTCTTAAACTAATAGTTATATAACTTAAACTTTTAGTTTAATTAAATAACATTTTGTTATAATTTTTAAGGAGTAATTATGAAACAGGAAAAAACATTGGGACGCATACTTCAGGAAATCAGACAGAGCAAGCATATAACCATAGCTTCTATGTCCGAAAGATTCAAAGTGGCGGCGGTTCATTTAAACCTCATAGAAGTTGACAAAAGACTCCCCAGCATGGAGCTTCTCGAACAGATAGTAAAGATGTTCGAGTTGGACGGCAATACCAGAGACGAACTATACCTGCTCCTTGCCAAAGCCAAACTGCAGGATAAGATTCCCGACGAAGTCCTTAAGAAAATAGAATTAAAAAAAGACAGTATGCCTGCTAAATTCATAGCAAAGCTTAAAAAAGACGTTCCTGCCAAGAAGAAGACCGAAAGGATTAAAGACGCCGTAGAAGGAATAGAGATACTTTCAAAAGAAGAAGTCGCAAAGCTCGCCGAAGATTTTAATCAACCGGTAGCGGAATACTTAATGCTTGCCGGATATATGCCCGACGAGATATTAAGGCTTATCGAATATAAAGACTTCGATAAGCTTCTGAAAAGTATTTCCGCTTTTAAAGACCCCGTCAGGATACAAAAGGTTATTACCGGACTTTTAAGCGTTATCAAGGGCTTTACGGAGTGATTGTCCTAAATTTGTCCCATATCATTTTTTGCTTAATAAAGTAATCAATAAAATTAATAAGTTATTAGTAATGGTATCTTGTATGAGCGGCAAAAACGCCGTTATCAAGTAATTCGCACGTTACGGAAATGCCGTTTTTTTTATTATTTTTAAATGGTATTATGGTAAGTTTTATCGGCCGTTCGCTATTAAGATAGCGCGAAACCACTCCAGATACCCAATTATTATCCTGTCCCAGTAAGAACTCCGAAGATTTATTAATTTTTTCGTTTGTAGGCGGAAGAAAAGAAGCGACATCCGTAGATATGCGATATTTCGGCAGGCGATCGTCTAAATTCGTTCTTATAGTTTGGGCGAACAACGACATTTCACGCCAATGTTCAGGCTTTATACGCTTACAAGGTTTTTTCATTGCCTTGCCGTTAGGTTCTACCGCATCTGGTAAATTTCTAAAACCTATTATATCTTCTATCGTATTCCAACCGTGCAATTTTACGGTTCTATTGTTATTTGATTCATTAAATTCTACCCAAATAGTATAATTTGTCAGATGAATATCTTTAAGTTTTTCAACCGGTATTAAAGCTCCTAAACTATCAATCGGATACCTATCCGTTTTAATGTCTAAAGATTTTCCGCCGACTAAAATGAAATCGGCAAGCGGCGGCAATACCCCCGTAGAACCATAGACGTAAGTTATAGCAAAACATACTGCCGAAAAAGGGATATTTTCGCCGTATAGATATTTGAGCACAGCGTATTCGGCGACTTGTCCTATAATGTTATTCGCTCCCCGGTCTAACGTGGGCGTCGTATAGCGTAGAGAAGGATCGTTTCCGGAATTTTGCAATTGCGTTCTTAAATCGGCAAGATGTTTGCAAAAAATATATTCATCGTCGTTTAACGTTATATTCATTCTTCTTTCCTGAAAATAAGGCAAGTATGATGCGTGAAATTAGGAACGAAACTATAAGGATAACCGTAAGGCATTAAAGCTTTGTTGTCTTGACACCATATCCGTTCTCCTTTCCATACGAGCGATGATTTCTTTTGCAATTCGCGCGCAAAATCGTAAGGTATCGGAAAGAATCTACCGCCTCTGTTTGTTGAGGATAATACTATTGTACAAAACTTTTTATTTTTTAAAAATTTACTGATTTTAGCGAATAAATCTGAGAGTATATTTATAAACTCGTCGTAATCTTCTATATTACCTAAATCGTTCGGGTCCGCGGAATAAGTTATATCCAATCCATTTTCGCCTCTTTTTTTATTGATATGTCCTGTATCTTTATGCAACACGTTCCAGTAAGGCGGGCTGGTTATGATAAAGTCGAACATCGGGAAACGATTTAAATCTATCTTTAATATATCTCCCGCAATAATAGTTTGACGGGTTCGTTTTTTCGCAATATTTGCATATTTATCGTTTAACTCAACGCTGTAACCTATTCTATTGCCTTCCGTTTCCGCATTTAGCATATCTACGGCTACCATTGAACTGCCGGTTCCGCCGAACGGATCGAAAACTACTTGATTTTCTCGATTTTTAGTAAAATATCGCAAAAATTTTATAACTAAACTTTCCGGAAATTTTGCTGGATGCAGAATAACTCCTTTAGATCTAGGACTTGGGTTTTCAATAAACCAAGATTTAGTAAACTCTACCCATTCTTTACTATTTAAGTCGTTAAGATTATTGGCTTTTGCTATGGTAGCGGT
>DAHXMB010000034.1:0-4193 GCA_027365695.1 Candidatus Acididesulfobacter sp.
CGTTAAGCTTCTTGCCGTCCATAAGATCTTTTACGGCTTTATCAAAATTAAATTTTTGCGGCAGATTTGAAATTTCTTGTTCTTGTTTTTGTTCTTGTTCCATTTGTCTTCTCCTGATTAAATTAATTAATTAATTAATTATAAATTATAAATTATAAATTAATTATACAGGATTGACACAAAATTTTGAACGGTCTCATCAGGGATTATAGTATATATAAAGTTCTATTGCAGATATTGAGGATGGATTATTATATTTCAGATAAACATTTAATGAATTTAATTTCGCGAAGGGATTCATCAAGGATACCTTTGATTTTTAGCTGGCTTTTACGAGAATGGTATTGAAATACATTTTTATCGAACCCTTGCATTGCAGGACCTAAAATATTTCTGGCAAAATCGTTCATACCGACAACTTTAAAATCTGATGAAAGTAAAACTAATCCAATATTTGAAAAACAACTGCTAATAGTTTCCATTTATTTATAAAAAAAAATTAAAAAAACTATATATATATTTTATATAATTATATATGTATAATATTGTATAAAATATTACAAGCAAATAATACAACCTTAATACTTGTACGATATACATATTATTTAAGGATTAAAGTACAATACTTCGCTTGTTAATTAAATATAACTAAAAAATGCTTCATTTGGAATAATTTGATAGAATAAAATTATATTATGCTAAATTACATTATGCTAATATTTATTAATATTAATCCGTTTTTTGGCGGCAGGTTGTTAGCTGTTTCTTATATAACTATCGCAAACTTAAATCCTTTATTATCTATTCTGGTTATAATAATTTCCGATATTACTATATGCACTTTAGGTTTTTATTTTGCCCAATATCTAAGAAAATTTAATTTTATAAATAAAAGATTGGGTAAAATTAACGACAACGGTAAGTGGATAGAACATGGCGCCTATATCGGTTTTTTTGTAGGACAATTATTTATCGGCACTTTCTTTGTTTCTTTGATTTTAGGATTAATACAGAATAGAAAAAATGATATTTTATACTTCTATGTTCCTTTAATAACAAGTATTATTTTTTATACTATTATTTATTATTATTTGAGTGCTCACGGTATAAATTTAATGAAAGACTGGCTGTAAAATAATAAAAAAATAAAATAGGGTAAATTAATTAAGACAATATTATTTTACGCGGAAATAAAAATTAATGTAATAATTAAAAAATAAAATATGGCAAATTAATTTATAATCCTTACTATTATTAAATTTACATAAAAGCATACCAAAAACTGTTTAAGAATCGTCGTCTCGCGATTAAAACGTATTCTATTAATTATTTATTATTAATTATTCATTTTTTAAAGTTTTCTTCATATCTTCGTATTGTTCTTTTGTTATCTCGCCTTTTGCGTATCTTCTTTTGAGTATGCCCATATGCTCTTCACCGCTGAAAGATTTAAAATGATGGCGGCTATTGCCTCTGTATTTATTATCTCTAAATAGCCATACGATAAAATAAACAAAAATAATAACAGGTAAAAACATAACGGCAATCATAAATATTAAACCTAAAATTCCTAAACCGTAACCGAATCCCATCATAGGCCATCCTCCATTTCCTGCCCATCCCAAAATCATATAAAATACCTCTCATTTTTAAATTTTAATAAATAACTTTAATCCTTGTATAATATGTACATTATGCAAGGATTAAAGAATAAATTTGAATACGGGCACTCACCTGTGGAAGCGGGTAAAAATTCCAAAAACTTCTAAGAGCCATAATATTACGACGATTACAACGACGGCATTCAGTATCGCCTTAATAGAAGATGCCATGGGTATAAAGTTATTGACAAGCCAAAGAATCACGCCGATAATTATCAATATCAGCAATACGCTAATTAAAGGCGATGTCATCATGATAAACCTCCTTATTCTCATTAAAATAATATTTAACTGCTGATATTGCAACTAACCAGAGTACGATTTGTATAAAATTTCTAAAGGGTGCATTACCTTTTTCCCCGTCCCCATTTCTATCTGATCGGAAGCCAATGGACAATCTGACACATAATAGTCGGCATCCGCTGAATTTATATCTTCAAATAAACTTTTACCGACATTAACGGCATAATCAAAAGTTTTTTTCTTCACTCCGAATGTGCCGTCGTGCCCGGAACACTTTTCAATGACTGTTATCTCTGTTTGAGGAATAAGTTTTAAAAGCGATAATGCCTTGTATCCTACATTCAAAGATTTCAAGTGGCAGGATATATGATATACAATCTTGCCCACAGGTTTTTTAAAATCCATATTAAATTTTCCGTTTTCATATAAATGAAATAAATATTCATGCACATCATAAGTTTTATTTGCCACCGCAATAACATCATCGTCATCAGGGAGTAAAAGAGGATATTCATGTTTTATTTGCATAGCGCATGTCGGCACGGGAACGATTATGTCATACCCTTCATCTACATATTTTTTCAGACTTTTCACATTAAATTTAGCTTTTTGAATAGAACTTTCAATATCGCCTATGTCATAATAAGGAATGCCGCAGCACTGCACATCGGGAAGTTCAATATTTATACCGTTTTTCTCCAAAACTTTAATTAAAGCTATGCCTCTATCCAAAAAATTATAATTAATCATACAGGTATAAAAAAGAACTGCCTTGGCGCTATTGTTTGTATTATTATTGTTTGCATTAACGCTATTATTACCTTTATTATTATTATTGATTTTTAGATTTATTTCATTATTTATTTTATTATCAATTTCATCATAACTGCTATTAATAGTTTTTAGGGGATTAGGTTTAGAAACATCGTTAGAGCCCGATAAACTTGATGGTTTTTTATAATTATCGTAAAACCATTTTTCGAAAGTGACCTTGTTATATGAAGGAACTTTTGCCCTTTTGTCAATCCCCATTACAGGTTCTAAAAGTGAGCGGAAAAGCGGAAAATGATTAAGTTTATTAATCACGGGCGATAACGGAACAGATCTTTTGCCCATTTTATCGGTGTCAAGAAGTAATTTGTCTTGAATTTTAGCTCCTTCTTTTTTAAATCTGAAAACCTTATATCGTAAAGCCGTATGAGGAAAATCTATCCGCCATTCATGCGGAGGAGTAAAAGGGCAATTGAAATAACACTGCTTGCAATAAAAACATAAATCAAGCGGCTTGATAAGTTCATTATCGGTTAAAGTATTCATATCGCCGTCTTTACTGTCAAATGCATTAAAAAGAGCAGGGAAAGATGGACAGAAACCTATACATATCCTACAACTAACGCATTTTGAATAAACTCTTTTAATTTCATTAAAAAGATTTTTTTCATTTAAAAAATTAATGTCTTTTATTTTAAATTCATAAATGCTTTTCGGGTCTAATATTGGTTTAAGCATATACTTTAATCCTCAAAGTTAAAATTACCGCTCAGCTAATCCGCTAATATTAACATCCTGCACACTCAAATATATATTATTATATATAATAAGGTTCCTAAAGAGTTATATTGCCAAAATAATTAAGATTATTTTAAGTTATTAAGCACTTTCTGAAATCTATCCGCATGTGATTTTTCTACCTTAACAAGTGTTTCAAGCCATACCGCAATATCATCAAAACCTTCTTCTTTTGCAGTCTTGGCAAAACCGGGATACATCTCGGTATATTCATAAGTTTCACCTGCAACGGCTGATTCTAACATTTCTTTTATGGTGCTAATGGGTTTGCCTGTCACGGGATCCCCGCCTTCATATTTCTTTAAATAATCAATATGACCGAATGCATGTCCTGTTTCAGCCTCTGCCGTCTCTCTAAAATTATTAGCAACATCGGATTCTCCATTAATATCAGCTTCTTTAGCAAAATATAGATATCTTCTATTTGCTTGAGATTCACCGGCAAATGCAGTTTTTAAGTTTTCTAAAGTTTTTGTACCTTTTAATGATTTAGACATATACCGCCTCCACTAAAATTGAATAAATTTAATTATTTTTAATTTAATTTAATAAGTTAACTTTATAAAATTTAACTTTTAAAATTCTTAATTTATTTTTCTGCCGCAAAAATTTAATTTTGATAAAGCCGTAAAAGATCTTATGGACGGCAAGGTAATATCTGAAAATTCAATTTCAGTGGAGGCGGTATATGTCTAAATCATTAAAAGGTACAAAAACTTT
>DAHXMB010000045.1:0-14364 GCA_027365695.1 Candidatus Acididesulfobacter sp.
TATATTATAATTATAAGTTAATTTTTATTTTAACAAATGCCTAAATTCAGAGACCGGATATTTATTAAATAGATATTAATTAATTATATCTGATCCCTGAAATAAGCATCTTAAATATCTTACTAAAATCTCTTTCCTGAATTATTTAAGTAATGTCAATAAACCCTGCGGCACTAAATTTGCCTGAGCAAGCATAGCTTCACCGGATTGGGCAAGAGTAGACTGTAATGTATATGTTGCCATTTGCGATGCAAAATTGACATCCATAATCTGAGAATATGCAGCCTGAGTATTTTGTCCTTCAGTTTGAAGATTATTTAAAATCTGAGTAACTCTGTTTTCATAAGAACCTAACTGACCGCTCATCCCTGCAACCTGAACGTTTGCAGCCTGAACGGCGCTAAGAGCCGTTAAAGCATCGCCTGTTGATAACAAGTCAACATTAGAGGTAGGACTAAAAACACCGGATGCAAACGTTGAACTGGCTGAAGCGCTGGTTATTCCGTCTGAAGCTAAATTAATAGTAGTAACTCCCCCGCTGGAAGCGGCTGAATAAAAACTAATACCCGTTAAAGAAATAAATTCAGTAGTTGTATATACAGTTGCCGCTGCTCCTGTAAGATAAACCGTCCCTCCGCTCATGCCTAATTGTGATGCCTGCGTACCGCTGATAGACACGCCTATTTGATTAGTAGCGGTGTTAGCATTATATCCTATCTGAAAATTAAAATTGCCTGCCGTTGCGGCTTGAGTAGTTCCTCCTGCACTTGCAACAGAAACATACGCGCTCCCTCCTCCCGCATTTAATAAATGAAGTCCGTTAAATTGGTTGGATTGCGCTAACTGTGTAATTTCAGAACCTAACTGGTTATATTCACTGTTAATAGCTTGTAAATCACTAGAACTTGAAGTTCCGTTCGCCGCTTCCGTCGCTAATGTCTGCATGGTTCCAAGCATACCCTGTATTGTCGATAAACCGCCTGAAGCAATAGCAACTAATGAATTAGCATTGTTGGCATTTCTTGTTGCCTGATTAATACCGAGATTTGTGGAATTTAACCCCTGAGCAATTTCATAACCGGCAGGATCAACACTGGCGCTGGTTATTCTTAAACCGCTTGAAAGTCTTTGAAGAGATTGACCTAAAGCGTTTGAAGTGTTTTGAAGATTGTTTTCCGCAATGATTGCAGACTGATTTGAATTAATAAATAAACCGCTGGTGCTCATTTTTTTATCCTCCGTGATAAATTATCCGGCCTTCCTTAGCCGGTGTTTTAATTTTTAAAATACATTAATTTTTTTGATACATTTTTTTTATTACTATTCATTACTTATTGCTAAATAACTTCATGAAACAATAATTTAAATTTTATTTTAAACAATTATTTTAAAAAATTACTATAATTTCCTATTTTTTTACAGCTTACCTCCTTTTTTAAATTTAAAAGAACTTATAACACAAAATTAAATTATAATTAATTAAATAGAATAAAGAATTAAAATAACAAAATAATTTTAATTTATTTTTCTAATATTTATATTTATATTATCATTCCTTTGATTAATTATCGTCATTAATGAAATAAAACTTTAGTATTTTTCTTTATATTTTTAAATTATTTTTCTATAAATTTTATGGAAGAAACAACCTTTATATCTTTTTGAGGGAAATTTTTATCGTTAGAAATTATTAAATCGCAATTTATTTTTTTTGCTATAACATATTGTATGGCATCTTCTAAATCTTTAAAAGTATTATTTATATCTGTTTCTATAAGATATACGGCTTTATTTAAGTCATTATTGTTAAATCCGACTATATTGCATATAACGGAAAGCTTTTTTATATATTCTATGACATCGGGAAACCTTTTTTTTAATACGTAGTATATAGTCGTAATTATATCGGAACTTGTGTAAATGTTTATATTTTCTCTTATAGCATAATTCAATGCTTCATAACTCTGGACGTGAAATTCCCTCTCGCCGTCAAAATTATCTATAAGCACGTTAGCATCTATAAAAATTTTACTCAAAGTTATCGCCTTTTAAATCTTTAAGTTTCTTTTCTCCAAAAACTCCGGTGGCAAATCCTTTCAATCCGATAAGAGCTTCAAGTTTTTTATTTTTTTTTATGTCCTTTGCCTTTTCTTCTATAAGCATTTCTATAACTTTACTTTGAGGCAGCATAGCTATAGAAGAAAGCATTTTTAAATCATTGTCTGTTTCAGGCGATAAAGTTATATTTTTCCTTACGGCTTTTTCTTTAATGTCTATCATAATGTATTTCCTCTATACATAATATTAAGTATGTATAAATATATCATACATTAAAAAATGCGTCAATACATTTCAGTTCTTTAGTGGAAAAAAGAAAAATTATCGAAACATATCGTTTAAAAATATTTTTATTTCTTCGGCAGTCCCCTCAAGAGAAATTCCGTCGGTATATATAGTTAAATCGGCTTTACAGTAAAATCGCTCTCTTTTTTTTAATAAATTTTCTATCTCCGATATAGAAAAACCGGTTTGTCCTAAAACAGGTCGGTGTCTTTCTTTTTTTATCCTTTCATATACCGTTTCAGGTCTTGCTTTTAAATAAACAACCGTGCCTTTTTTTTTTAACAATTTAATATTATCATTACAACATGGCATTCCGCCGCCTGTAGCAATAACGGTATATTTATTATTCATATCGGTATTCTTATTTATAGTAATATCCAAAAAAATTTTAATGAATTCAGTTTCTAAATTTCTAAAATAATTTTCGCCTTTCAAATTAAATAATTCGGTAATAGTCATTTTTTCATTGCTTTCTATTACTTCATCCGAATCTAAAAAATTATAATTTAATTTTTTAGATAAAATTTTGCCTATTTTGGTTTTTCCTGCACCCATAAACCCGATTAAAAAAATATTTTTATTCATTTTATTTTATCCGATTTATTTTATCCTCTACTCCCTACAGCGTTTGCAAATAAAAAGGCATTATGAAAAGCATATATTTTTTAACTTTAGTCCTTCAATTTTTTATAAATTTTATCCCTTCTATCTATAACTATTACAATAACGTCCAATTCATTTTTATCTACTTCATATACAAGTCTATAGCCTGCCGATTTAAGTTTTATTTTATAATGGTTTTCAAATCCGTGAAGCCGGCTTGAAGGTACGCACGGCTCAGTCAAGCGTTCAGATAATTTTTTTTTAAATTGTTCTTTTATGGAATTATCTAGTTTACCCCACTCTTTTAATGCCGCAGGTACAAATTTTAATTTATATTTATAATTCATCTAAATTTACTTCCACCGCTTGGAATTTTTCCGCATCTCTCTGTTTGACAATTAAACTGAGCTCATAATCCTCTAATCTTGATATAATCTCATCATAAGTATCTGACGGTACAAGATAGGCGGTGGGGGTATTATGATTTAATACGGCAATAGGTTCTCCTTTAGATTTTTTTATAACGGCGCTCAGATTTTTTTTTAACTCGGAAACACTAATCGTAATATTTGCTGAAATTGTTTTCATATAGACTATCCTCATTTAATCTTTTGCTTTATTGATATATTTATGTTTTTATTTTATACTAAATATAGTACTAATTATAGACCTTTTTTACTTATAAATCAATCTATTTTCATTATAAACCTGCTTATTATAACCTTCGTAATTCCGTATTATCTCAACAATGCTGTCGCCGCCGAATTTTTTTAGAAAAAAAAGGCATATAGAATATGATAAAGCGGCTTCGCACACTATGGAAGCAGCCGGAACGGCGCACACATCGCTTCTCTCAAGAAAAGCTTTTTCCTGTTCGCCGGTCATCAAATCCACCGTGTCTAAATACGGCTTCATAAGCGTTGGAATAGGCTTCATTGCGCACTTGACGGAAATAATCTCTCCGTTTGACATTCCGCCTTCTATGCCTCCTGCATTATCGGTTTTTCTGTAATATTTTTTTCCGGAATTGATATAAATAGAATCCTGGAAATCAGAACCGCGCATATAACCTGACTTTACGCCTGCGCCTATTTCTACGCTTTTAATCGCCTGTATGCTCATCATAGACATCGCAATATGCGCATCTAATTTTTCGTCCCATTGAGTAAAACTTCCGAGACCTATAGGAGTGTTTTTGACCTGCGCTATAATAACCCCGCCTGCCGAGTCGCCTTCTTTTTTAAATTCATCTATCAGGGATTTTATACGCTGCTCTTTATCGGGAAAAGGTATTCTTAAATCTGAGTTTTTAATGTTGTTTAAAATTTTTTCGTCGAATAAATTAAAATCCGCTTCCGCTATGTCGCCGCTTGTTGTTATGTCGCCCACGCCGCCAATGCTTAACACTGCCGAAGAAAACTCTATACCGAATTCTCTCAGAAGTATCTCGCATATAGCCCCTACTGCGACCCTTGAAGCTGTTTCTCTGGCGCTTGAACGTTCTAAAACATTTCTTATATCATCAAGATTATATTTTATAGAACCTGCAAAATCCGCATGTCCCGGTCTCGGAATGTGAATTTTGCTATCTTCATGAACAGGCTTATAAACATCCATTCTTTTTAACCAGTTTTCATAGTCTTTATTTTTAATGAAAAACGAGATAGGCGAACCTGTCGTCAATCCGCCTCTTACGCCTGAAATAAACTCTATTTTATCGGTTTCTATCTTTTGTCTTGCGCCTCTTCCATAGCCTGACTGCCTCAAGGCTAACTTTTCATTTATAAAATATTCATCGATTTTTAAACCCGCGGGAAAATTATCTATTATCGTGACAAGTCCTTTTCCGTGAGATTCGCCGGCCGTCATAAACCTTAGCATATTTTATTATCCTCTTATAAAAATTTTTAAATTCATTTAAGGTAATATATTAAATATATTGTTCTGTAATTTAAAATTATAATTTATAGCTTAATAATTTAACTTTTATATACACATTATAAAGTTATTTAATTCATATTTTAATAATTTACAATTTAATTTTTATCGGCAATTTTGGAGTCCGCTTTCCGTCATTGCATAAGCGTTATGATTATGAATACTTTCAAAGTTTTCAGCTTCAACCCTGAACCATTTTATATTCTTATTTTTCTTTAATATATCTGCCACGCACCTGACTATATCCTCTACAAACATAGGATTTTCATAAGCATGCTCGGTCAAAAACCTTTCGTCCGCTCTTTTTAAGAGAGAATATATAGGAGCGCTCGCGCACGATTCAACGTCGTTTATTATATCCTCAAACCAAATTAATTTAGAAAATTCAAGTGAAACGGAAACAGCTCCTCTTTGATTATGCGCGCCGTATTTAGATATTTCTTTAGAACATGGACAGAGGGTATTTATAGGCACTTTAATGCCTATTATGATAATGCTTTCTTCTTTTTCGGAACATTCGGAACTAAAAGAACTAAGGGGGAGTGGATTTAAAATCTGTTTTCCCTTTTTTTTACTGCGCTTATCCGCCGACACGGCTTTATCTTTATCCGTATCAGTGTAAATATCGTCTATGCAGTCTTTATTCCCGTGTCCTTCGGAATTGCTATTATTTTTGCCTTTAATTGTACCTTTATAACTGCAAATATATTCCATTAAACTTTTTTTGCCGCTAACGGGGGCGGTTTTTTCGATAAAATAAGGAAATTCTATTTCGACGGACGCCGAACCCGCATTTAAAACTTTTTTAATTTTTCTTAAAATATCCGGAAAGCTGACTATGCTTATCTCGCCCCTGTACTCGTTTAAAACCTCGAGAAAGCGGCTCATATGCGTTCCTTTAAAGTAATGAGGAAGGTCGACGTACATATTTATATCGGCTACGGTGTGCTGAAAAGACTTTTTTTTATCAAGAACGGATATGGGATAATGCAGGTTTTTTATTCCCACTTTATCTATGGCTATACCTCTTTTATCCTTTGAATTTTGAACATCCGTCAACATTAAATTGAATTAATATAATTTTTTAAAGACCTGATTATGAGTTCCTAACGCCGCAAGGTAAAGAGCTTGAGACTCCGTATCTATTTTAAAAATTAATAACCAATCGTTTTTTATATGAATTGTCTCGTAGGCATTAAAATTGCCTTTTAAGTTATGTCTTTTATATATTAAATCTATATCTCTCTCTTCTTGCAGATTAATAATTATACTTTTGAGTGTTTCAAAATCTAATTTTGAATATTTGCCACTAACCTTATCTCGTTCTATATCCTTTTTATAACGCTTTTCAATTCTTATTTTTAACATTTAATATTAAGGAATAATTTTTAAATGCCGAGTTTTTTGAATAAGTCTTCTGCTGTATTATATGTTTCGGTATTTATATCGTTTTCTAAATTCTCGATTCGTTTTTTGACATCCTCGGAAGGCAATGCTAATTCAAACGGAATTTTTTTTTCGATAGAAACCACTGCTAAAAATAAGTTAACGGCATCTCCTAGACTTAATCCTAGCGCATCAAAAACTTCTTTAGAACTATTATAAAATTCATTATCTATCCTCACGCTTGTTTGTCTTTTCATAGCTAACTCCCCCGACTCTTTTACTAAATAGTATAATGCATTTGGAGTACAAAATCAAGCAGAAATTATAATTATCCTTTTATAATTCTTGGAGTAATGAAAATTAGCAGTTCATCTTTTGAATAACTAATATTCCTTGATTTGAACAACCACCCTAATAGCGGAATATTCATAAGTCCGTGTATGCCGCTTGTAGATATATTTTTACTCAACTGGTAAACTCCGCCTATTACTACCGTGTTATTATTATTAACTATGACTGTAGAATTTGCGCTTTCCGTGTCTAAAGTCGCCTGGGCTCCGGATACGGGAGGCGCAACAGAATCATTTGAAGAGTTAATAGTTAACTTAATGCTGCCGTTTGACATAATATGCGGCGTTATTGAAAGAGAAATCTGGGCTGTTATTGCCTGAGGAGCCGCAACCGCTCCAACGCCTGCAACGGAAGGCAAATATAACGTCTCGCCTTTTGCAATAGTTGCGGTTTGATTGTTAAGGACGACAACTTTTGGCGATGCCACGTCTTTAGCTTTAGCTAAACTCTCCAATGCTTCCAATGTTGCTGTAATGCTTGCATATTGATTTACTATTCCCACTGAAAAAGTTCCGGGGGAAGGGGTAGTAATTTTCGGCACTCCTGCCGTAGGAGCTATCAAACCAGGACCTGAAGGAGTACCTGCTAACTGCCCCGCAAAATAGTTAGGAGAAGCAGCCATATCAGTATTTGTAGGAGCGGCGGCACCATAACCGCCTTCCCAGTTAATTCCTAATTGGGTAGTGTATGACCGGCTGACTTCTACCATCTTAGCGACAATTTCAACTTCAGGAGTTCTTTCATCAAGTTGTTTTACAAGATTTTCGGCTTTTATAACATTTTTTCTAATATCTGTCACAATAAGCGCATGCATTGATTTATCGACCATCACCGTGCCTTCGGGACTCAACACTGTTTTTACTTTTGACATTAAACCTGCGACGCTGACATAATTCACGGGAATAACTTTAGTTATTTTATGTCCCGATATTGCCTTTGCTTTTTTTTGGGCAGAAATAACGGAAGCAATAGAGCTTGATGAATTAATATAATAGATACTGTCTTTTTTAACTATTCCCAGCCCGTATGCGTCCAATATAACAGAAAATACGTCTTTTAACGGAACATTATGCATTTTCATTGTTACTGTGCCTTTTACATTAGAACCTATCAAGACATTCATATCTGAAACTTTTGCTATCATCCGTATAACATCTACTAAACTGGCATTTTGAAAATCAAAACTGACATTCATAGTCGCGGGGTCAACAAATAATTTTCTAACATGTTTTGAATTAGTATGTTTTGAATTTTTTAATGCAAAGACCGTATTTGCAAATGAATTTGTCTGGAGTGAAAAAAATATTAAAAGCATAGCCAAAAAAACTACCGTGAAAAGTAAAATGAAATTGTTTTTATTTTTCTGTTTTTTTATAACTTTTATAATTTTATCTCTGCTTTTTTTATTCATTTTTCCTCCGGTTCTCACGTATATAGATGTATAAATATAATATTAATATATAAATATTATTTCTTAATCTTATTGTATATTATTTTATTGCATGTTT
This sequence comes from Candidatus Acididesulfobacter sp., assembly GCA_027365695.1. Lineage (GTDB taxonomy): Bacteria > SZUA-79 > SZUA-79 > Acidulodesulfobacterales > Acidulodesulfobacteraceae > Acididesulfobacter. The sequence continues at coordinate 8,130 of DAHXMB010000045.1, forward strand.
CTTATTTTATTGCATATTATTTTATTTCATATTTCTTAGTTTATTTCATACTCATTACATAATTAATAGCATGCATTTGCCCTAGTTGGTTATATGTTTTTTCTGTTAAAACTATTGAATTATTTGTAATATTTATTATTCTTGCTCTATTGACTCCCATAATAGAACCTGCGGTTACTATATAAGACCTTCCGTTCGGAGTTGAAACCATAGCAAAGTATTTTCCGTCTCTTTCCATTATACCTACAATATGAAGAGACGACAAACTGTATTGAAGAAGAGGAATTTCACCGTACTTAAACGACATATTAGGTTTTTGAGTATATAAAAATGTTCTGAACGGATTTCTTAGTAAATTATACGGATAAGGATTTATATTTAAATTCTTATTCTTATAATTCAACTTTTTTATTTTTTGTTTATTGCTGTTTTTATTGTTATTTTTGTTATTTATATTGTTATTATCGTGTGTATTATATTTATATTTATATTTATATTTATATTTATATTTTAATTTATTGGCAGCCGGCATCGGCGATATTTTAGATTTAGTTTTATATTTTATATTTTTGTCGTATTTTATTTTATCGGCTGTAAAATTCGGCAAAGCTCCTATAAATGAAAAAGTAGTGCCTTCAAAACTTATGATAATTTTATGATGCTTTGAAGAATTTCCGGTTATAGACACATTATGAACGTCAACAATTCTGTTCATATCGGCAAGTTTATAAAAAAACTTATAAACATTAAAAAAAGAACCGCTAATATTCATTGAAAAAGGAACTTCTTCATAGAAACTTTTAGGCGCAACTATGCCGGGTTTAAACATATCCAAATTTAAATGCAGGGTTTTAACATAATTTGAAACTTGCATTAAAAGACCCGGTATATTTTTTTTTGACGGAAGTTCGGTCAACAAGCTTAAAAATTCTATATCAAGTTTTTTCTGTTTTTTTATCAGAGCAGGATAAGTTCTAACTTCCGACAGATACGAAGCGTATCTTGTTTTAACAATATTAAGCGAAGACTGCTTCTGGTTTAAGGAAGTTTTTAAGGCGGTAAAAAACATAAAATAATAAATCGCTATTATAGCAATAAAGATAGCTGCGCCTATAACCACTCCTAAGAACGTCTGATTTTTAAAATTCACATTTTTAATATCTAAATTCATAACAATCTTAAGGTCGTTTTACAATAGGTTTTTTTATTATATTTTTAGGTTTAAGTTTTTTATATTTGCTCTCCATCGTAAAACTAAAATTTTGGAGCTTTAAATCCTGTTTTTTAGTTTCCGCAGTTTGTATTAAATTTATAGAATGAAAAAAACCTGTTCTTTTTATTTTTTTCATAAACATTGATACAACCTGACCATCCAATGCAACCCCGCTAATACTTATATTTCCGTTATCTGATTTTAAAGAGCTTAACCATGCAAATTTTGGTATGGCGCTTGTAAGAGAAAAAGTGTAACCTATCGGACCTTGCTGTTCCTTTTTTAATGTCTTTATTATATTAATTTTTTGGAGTATCTGACTTTGCACTTTTCTAATTTCAACAACTTTTTGAACTTTAGGCATCAAAACAGAAATTTTTGAATCGTATGAAAATATATTATTAGTAACATTATGTATTTTATTTTGCATAAAAGACTGCATAAAATAAATTGAAGCGGCAGCCGCTACTATCGGAACAATTAAATAAGGAATAAAGAACATAATACTGCCTTTATCAACATTTACCTTAAATTTTTTTGATTTTGGTTTTTTATTGAGATTTATTTTTATAATCATGGCTCTAATCCTCTAACTGTCAAACCTACCGCAACCCCGAACAGAGAAGATTTTGATTCGATAAAATTAGTATCGCTTATATTGTGATTAAATACTATTTTTCTAAATGGATTAATTATTGAAACAGGTATATTTAGTTTGGCTTCTATATCTCCAGAAAGTCCCGAAAGCATAGCAGACCCTCCCGTAATAAATATTTTTTTCGGATACTGTTTGTCGTTATTGGCGGCAAAATAGTCTATAGTTCTTTGTATCTCCGATGTTATTCTTGTAACAATCATATTTATATATATCATATAATTGGTTTTAAAATTTTCGTCTCTCTTTTCAATACCGCCTGTCTTAATGTTTTCAGCTTCATTAAAATCCATCTGAAATTTTTTTGCTATTTCTTCGGTAATATTAACCCCTCCGATAGGTATATCTCTTCTGAATAGATTAAAGCCTTTATTCACTATATGAACATTTGTTTCTGTTGCGCCTACTTTTATAATACCCGTAATCTGGTCGGTTTCTTCGGGATAATTGAAATTAAACATATTTTCCGTCGCAATACAATCAACATCTACTATAGGCGAATGCAATCCGCACTCGTTTATTAAATCAACTCTGTCATTTATAATATCTTTTTTACCTGCAATAATCATTATCAGGCTGCTGCCTGCATCCGCAGCGGAATCTCCTAATATCTCATAGTCAAACGATACTTCATTAATATCGTAAGTTATATACTGCTGCGCTTCATAAAAAATAGCGGGTCCAAGCTCGGATTCTTTCATTTTGGGCATATCTATATTTTTTACGATAACATGCTTACATGGAATTGATATTATAACATTTTTTTCTTTAATATCATGATTTGCAAAAGAACTTTTAATATATGAAACTGCCGAGGCATGGTCTTTTAAAAAACCGTCTGCAACAATTCCGCCTGGAAGGTCAATTAAATCAATTGAATCTATCGTGTATTTACTGACGGATTTAGATAATTCCAATATTTTTATAGAACTGTATCCTATATCTATACCGACTATTCTCTTTGAGGATAAATTAAATTTAAACGCCATAGATATTTACCTGAGTAATAATAATTATAATTACATAAGCTGATATAATAATATGAGCTAATAATTATAAAGATAAAATAAGATTTAATAATTGTCAAGTTATTTTTGATATTTTTGACTAAAATTATTAAATATACGTCTAAACAATTTCCAAAAAAAATAATTCTATTTTTATTTTGAATTTTAAGCGAAAATCATATATGATATTTATTTTAATTGTTAAGAAAAATATATCTAACGTTAAACGTTCATAAACATGAGCAAAAATAAATTAATCACAAACATTTTATTTGGATTCTTAATTGTTTTATTTGTTTTTAGAATAATTTTCATTAATCAAATAGACCTCATTCCTGAAGAAACATACTACTGGCAATGGTCGCGCCATCTTTCGCTTTCGTATTACGATATGTCTCCTATGATAGCATACATAATTGCATTAACAACTTTTTTCGGGAGGCTTAATTCTCAATTTTTTGTCAGGTTAGGCGCCCCAATAATTTCATTGCTTATTTCTCTATTTGTATATTTTATGTTACAAAAATTAACATCCAGCAGAATATACAGTTTGGGGGCTGCAGTTCTACTTAATATTATACCTATATTTAATATAGGGTCTATTCTCATAGTTTACGGCGATGCTCAGCTTTTATTTTTTTCTCTTTCAATTTTTTTTTTAATTTATCTAATTGTATCTAAAAAAGATTACTATATTTATTTAATAGGAATGTCTGTTGGATTTGCTCTCCTAAGTAAATATACCGCCGTGTTTTTATATCCCGTCGTTTTTTTATTCTTCCTTTTTAGCAATAATTATAGAAAATATTTATTTAAAAAAGAACCGTATATTGCTTTTTTAATATCTTTGATTTTATTTTCTCCAGTTATTGTATGGAATTACTTAAATGATTATGCATCCTTAAAACATTTATTCGCTTTATCAGGTAATTACGTAAATTTTAATACATTTATTTATAATATGTTTTTATTTATGAGCTCTCAGGCAGGCATTCTTTCTCCTTTTATTTTTATTATTTTAATATTTTCTATGTTTTACGGATTATATAAGGGAATAAAAAGTAGAAATGATGTATATTTAGCTCTTTCTATTTCTGCAACTGTACCGTTTGTATATTTTATATACCAATGCACAAAAACGGAAGTGCAGCCTAACTGGCCTGTTTTTTTGTATTTTCCGGCATATATTCTGGCAAGCCTGCTATTTTTTCAATATTATAATAATAAAAACAATAAGCTAAAAAAAAGCATTTCAAAAAAACTTGCCGCCTATGCATTGTCTGTTTCTATCATAGTAGGACTTTTATTTTCAGTACTGATTTTTATTGAACCGTCTCATCCGATAATAAACTTTAAATTAGATAAAAGCCCGATAAGGGATGTTCTAGGGTGGAAAAAATTAGGTTATGAAGTTGACAAAATTATTGCGGCGAACAAAAAAGATAAATTTTTAATTTCTGCAAGAAGATTTCAAATCGCAAGCGAACTTGCCTATTATGTAAAAGGAAAGCCGCAAACATATTCTTTTAATTACTTTAAAAGAAATAACGAATATTCTTTGTGGAATAATTTTAAGACAAAAAAAGGGCAAAATTTTCTCTATGTTATAGATTCAAAATTCGGTAAAAAAATAGAGAAAAAATTATCACAAAATTTCAAAAAATATAAACTGCTGAAAAAAATAACAATACGCCATAGCGGACATAAGATCAGAACAATAAAAATATACGGTTTATATGATTTCCTATATAAAAATAAATATTTATTTAAAAAATTTGCCTCAAAACAATTTTAAAAACTAAAATTATTTTATTTTATCTAATCACATATACATATAGCGTGAAATATATTTTTTGATATACTTTCCTGACCCAAAATTGCCGATAGAAAATTATTTTTTATGCTTTTTTTATTCTAATTTTCTAATTCAGATAAAACTTTTTCAAAAGCTTTCACATGAGTATTCTCAGCTGCACCCACCATTTCAAACCATTTGGCAATTTCTTCCAACCCTTCTTCCCGCGCTTCTTTTGCCATACGCGGATACATTTCGTTCGCTTCGTATTTTTCTCCTTCCACAGCTTTTTTTAAATTTTCTGCCGTAGCTTTTACGCCTTTCATGTGATTAAAATGACCTAGTGCATGGGCCGTTTCGCCTTCGGCAACAGACCTGAAAAGTTCTGCAACTTCGGTATAGCCTTCTGCATCCGCCTGTCTTGCCCAGGAAGTATATTTTCTGTTAGCCTGTGATTCGCCTGCAAAAGCTTCTGCCAGATTTTTTTCAGTCTTGGTCATAATTAAATAAAACCTCCTTTTTCTTTTAGTACTTTTAACGGATTTGATATCATATCGCTAAATTGAGCATCTTTTCCGGAAAAACCGAAAGCCAATGCCATCAGCTGGGTAAGATATACAACGGGAAGTTCTGAGTCTTCGCCATATTTTTCAACTATTTTTGGCTGATTTACGTCTAAGGCTCCTGCACATTTTGGACAAATAACTACCAGAAAATCAGCTCCTGCTTTCTTCGCTTTTGAAAGTGTTTGAGAGCATAAAGTAAATGAAGTTTCTTCATCCTGAACTACATTTCTGCCTCCGCAGCATTGAACTTCATTACCGTAACTAACAACATCTGCCCCCATGCTTTCAAGAAAATCATGCATAAAATGAGGTCTTTCAGAATTATCCAAGTTTGGCTTTTTATCGGCAAACGTGTACATTGATGGTCTTGTATATAAACAGCCGTAATACGGAGCAACTTTTATTCCTTTTAATGGTTTAACGGTGTTTTTTTTAACTTCGTCAGGACCTTTTTCATTGTATAAAAACTCTAGAATATGACGCGCTTCGCCTTCGGGAGCATACTCTTCCTCGTCTGCATCTTTCAAAATTAAATTAACATCATCAAGCAATTTTTTATCTTCCTTTACTCTTGTAATAGACCTTGTAAATTCATGATAGCAGACGGAGCATGCCATAATAAGATCTTTACTCCCGAGTTTAGATTTAGCAATCACCATATTTCTCAGCGGCAGATATAAAGACACGGCGCCTTTAGATTTCATCTCTCCGATACCGCAGCAATTATAATCCGGTATTTCTACTAATTCTATACCCATTTTTTTAGAAACCAATTTAGAGCTGTTGTTATAAGCTCTGTCTATAGTTAATAAAGCGCACCCAGGATAATACGCAGCCTGATTTTCTTTTAAAGTTTCCATATTATATATCACCTCATCGTTTTATTGTTAAATTAAATATAATATTTATATTAAACTATAACTTATAATAAAAATAAGACAAATATTATAGATCGCCCCGTTATTTTAATTTTTATACTATTTATAAATATTTATAAAT
>DAHXMB010000061.1:0-5709 GCA_027365695.1 Candidatus Acididesulfobacter sp.
AAAAAAAAATTATTTTATAAAAATAATTAAAATTTACCCTGTGGAATTGGTGGGGAAAATAAACGCTATTTAAATGGGGAATTTTAGTTGACTTTAACACAAAAAGATAACACAAAGAACTGTTAAACTAATCGGAAAAATAATCGCCATGCGGGAATAATATTTAAAGAAGATATATCTTTTCTAAAGCGAAGCGCAGGTCTAATTTGTTTTTATAAAAAATTATTTTAATGTGGCTTATTACATATGATTTAATGTATAATATAATATATAGATTAAGAATAAAAATAATAAATTATTGCTATAAAGGTTATGACTGAAAGCAGCAGGAAACTAATTTATATCGATGTCTGTGCTTTATGCAGGCCGTTTGACGATCAATCGTTATTAAGGATAAAGCTTGAAACGGATGCCGTTAATTTAATACTCTTAAAAGTAAAAGAGGGTTTATACCGTATGGCAGTTTCTCCGGTTCATTTAAAGGAAATAGAGTCAATCAAAGATGAAGTCGAGCGTATTCATTTAACTATACTTTTAAATAAATACGGCTGGTCGCAGCTTGATATTAATATTAAAAAAGTAAGAAATAGGGCGGAGCGGCTTGTAAGTCTCGGATTCGGAATAGCCGATGCCGCCCATGCGGCATTTGCCGAAGAATTAAATGCCGAATTTATTTCATGCGATAAAAAACTTATTAAAAAATGCTCCGCCTATATTAAAGCAATACGGTGCGTTAATCCGTTGAATTTTTGTGAAATGGAGGCATTACAATGAAAGTTGCCAGATATATGAAAGAAGACATATTAATTCAAAAATCTATCGAGGCCCTTGTGGAAAAAATCGGTCCCGTTGAAGCCGTCAGGTTTTTAAATATACCCAAAGAAAAAAGAATCGAAAGCGTTAAAAGACATTTAGAATGGCAAAAAGGTCTTGTTCAAAAACGATTCTTCGACGAAATTTTTAAATAACGCGACACAAATAGAGACCGTTCAAAATTTTGTGTCAGTCCCGTATAATTCAACATAAAATTCTTGAATAAAGTAAAAAACAAAAGAATATTTATATTGCCTGTTCTTATCACCGCCGGTGCCTTTATCCTTTACCGTTTTTTCAACAGAAACTTTTTAGATATTTACTACACCGCCGAAATGTTTTTACGGACCCGCAAATTAATTACCACTTAATTACTACTAACTATTTTTATTTTATGATAAAAATTCATCAATTTTTTCATCGCACTTATTTTTTATTTTCTTAAGTGCCACAATATCATTCATAAACTGATTAAATTTATTCAATGCTTGTTGAATATTTGCATTATTTTGGCATAATTTTATAAGTTCATTGACACTAAGCCCGTCTCTTAAAAGATTATTTTTATTATTCGGAAGTTCTAAACCTGTAAGACTATAAAAAATTAATGTTAAATTTCTAAATAATTTAGGGCAGGTTGAATAATTGCTTTGTATGCTATTTAAATAAGTTGAAAAATTTGAATTATTGTTAATTGTTGAAGCCAAATTACATATAGGATTTTCTTCATTAATTTTTTGTCTTATACTGTTATCAGCCCTTTCAAAATTATCTAAATCTTCATAAATTTGCTTAAAAAAATCCTTTTTTCGTAAATATATTAAATTAACAATCCGAGACCAAATAGAATTATTTTTAATTTCTTTATATAAAAAAGTGTTAAGAGATTTAAATTCTGTTATAGAAAAATCAGGCATTATTGAATTTTCAAATTTAATCGGCGCATCATGTTTATTAAATTTATTATTTAAAATACAGCTATCTATTAATTGATTTATTGAATTATTTGAAAATTTATCAATTTCATCCGATAAACCTTTTTGAATTATTTTAAAGTTTTCTTTATATTTGTCGTGATTTGATTTTATTATAAATATAATAAAGCCAATTCCGCCAATTTCACCTATATATTTAATAATTAATTTAAATATTTTCATACTTCCTAATAAAACATTATACATAAACACGATAGTTAAATTTCTCCGCCCGATATTTTGCATATTTCGGTCTATTTGGACGGCATTTCCGTTTTTAACTATACACCCATTCTGGAAATTATTGGACGGTTAATCCCTTCTTATTTTTTATATAATAACGTTAAGTTTAAATCAATGAAAATATTTTTGGTAAAAATTAAAGTCTTAAAGTAGATTTTATTTATATATTAAAGTAAAATAAAGATGTTGGGGCTGAAAAGCATAGAACTTTAACTAAATTTATTCATATAACGGCTATTAACTATTCTAATCTTAACCTTAATAAAATACATTGTTTGACACCGCCAAACCCAAACACATATTTATTCTGCCCATTCTAATAACCGCCGCTGGCGCCCTTATCCTTTACCGTGTTTTAGACAGAAACTTTCTCGACATTTATTATACCGCCGAAATGTTTTTGCTTACCCGCAAATTATTTATCCCATCCGGCTTTAATCTTAAAGACTTTGTCCTTTTTACAAGATTAATATTAATGTCCTTAACCGATGTGCTGTTTGAAAGGATATCGGCGGTTATTCCGATATTTCTGATATTGGCAGGTTTTCTATTGCTGCTTATACGGCAAATACACCCTTATTAGCCGTTTTAGAGGCTTTAGGCATAGGTTTAGGTTATAATCCTAATAGATATAACAATGCTTGCTTCTTACGCTACTGGCGATATATTAACCGCCGGAGCGATAAGGGCGTTTGTAGGGATAGAAAATATTATTATTATATCGATACTTGCTATAATATAGGAAAGCTGATAACTTATTTCAGCGCAAGATTTGACGGGATATTTCGATAAGAGCAGTGTAAAACAGTTTCATATGGCGTTCGTGCCGGTGTTGTTTTTAGCTACGGCAATATTTAAATCATAAAAAAGATATTGGATAATATGCAAGGATTCGGAAAGATTCTTATAATAACAGGAATAGCGCTAATCGTTTTCGGTCTATTGTTTATTCTTTCTCACAAACTGCCTTTCGGCAAATTGCCAGGCGATATCGTTATTAAAAAAGGCAACTTTACTTTTTATTTTCCGCTGGGATTAAGCATTGTTGTAAGTATAATACTAACGATTATTATGTATTTTTGTCGGAAAACGTTAATATAATTCTATTAAAAATCATCGCCAAAGCTTGAACTGCCGCTATCAAAGCTATCGTCGTTGCCGAAGCTGTCAAAACTATCGTTAAAAAAACTATCGTTGCTGAAACTATCGCTACTCCCGAAATCGCAGTTATCGCTAAACATATCGCTATTCATAAAATCGCTGTCCGAATTGATAAAACTATCGCTACTATTATTAAAATCGTCCGAGTTGTCCATGCCGTAAGGATTGCCGTCCACATCTACGCCGCTCGTATCTCCGCTAATCATCGGCAATCCAGAAGCCGGATTAATCGTCGCGCCGGTATCCATGTTTCCGTTATCATCAAACAAGCCGCCTAACCAACTAAATAAGCCCATGTTAATCGCCTCCCCATAAATAAATTATTTTCTCGCTTTTAATTTTAATCGCCGTTCTTATTTTTATTTATACCGCTATTGGAGTGCGCTGTCAAATATTTTTCTACTTTAGCATTATCTTTATGATCTTTAGGCAATTTCAATCCTTTTTCTTCACTAAGTTTTTCCGCAAAAAGGCTTCAATATGGCTTTTGTGCCGATGTTGTTTTTGGCGGCGGCAATAATATTTGTCGCTTCACATATAACAATGATTTAACCTATCCCTATATTCTTCCAATATATATTTTTTCCTTTCCTCAAGCTCCTGCGCAAAATCCTCTTTTAACATCTTTTCAAGTTCAACGAGCGATTCTTTTCTACTGCGGATAAATAACAGTTCTTCGGCGATTGCTTTCTCTTTGCCGGCAAAAGTTTTATATTTGCGGATAAGATAAAATAAAAATATAATTTCGGGTATAAGCAAAAATATCGTTAAAAATAGCATAAAATTCCTTTAGTTTAATATAGATAATTTTAATTGATATTATTAATGTAAATCCCGTTCCTAACCGAACACTAATTGCGATTAATTACAATTAAAAAAACCGTAGTAGGAAAATTGCACTTTTTCAAAATAGAAATACTGCTTTCTAAAGGCTTTGGGCTGTATGAGGTGTCAAAGTCAGGAGAAAGTGACGGTTTAATAAACGTAAATTTATAAATTTATATTTATTATCTCCCGAATATCCTGCAATTTTATTTCAAATTTTTATTGCATAATATCGTGTAGTCCACATAGAAAAAATGAGATATAGGAATATCAACTGTTTTTAGACTTTAGTGGTGAAGTTGGGTTAAGGAGCCGTATTTTTATATCAAAGATTGGGATAGATATAAATTCTTAAAACCGGGCAAGAAAACGGAATGGAACCGATAACGGAATTTTTAATATCTTTACCTGAAAAACACCGTGCTAAAGTCATTTGGGAAATTGAACTTTTAAGGGAATTCGGAACCGATTTAAAAGAACCTCATGTAAAAGCTATAACTGGAAAAGAATATAAGGGTCTTTGGGAACTTAGGGTTAAATTTGCCGGCGATATATCGAGAATATTTTATTTTATGCCCGTAAAAGATAATTTTATTTTATCGCACGGTTTTATAAAAAAAACGGAAAAGACACCAAAGCGGGAACTCGATACTGCATTACGTTACATGGAAGATTATAAAAGGAGATTGAAAAATGAATAAGAAAATAACTACTTCTTGGAAAGATGTTAAAAAAGAGCTTTTGGAAGATCCTGCGACCTATAAGGAATATAAATCGCTCGAACCGGAATACAAGATAATAAGCCAGATGCTAAAAATTAGAATAGAACAGGGTTTAACGCAGAAAGAGCTGGCTGATAAGATAGGGACTAGACAAAGCAATATAAGCAGGCTTGAAAGCGGAGAATATAATCCGTCATTGGAATTTTTAAAAAAAGTTGCAAAAGGATTAAATAAGGAACTTATTGTCTCATTTAACGGATAAAAGGCATACGCATTTGCCATGCTAAGCTCTATATTGCAGGGGAGCTGATAGAACAGGGACTACGCAGATGACAAAGAGATATTCTCATCTTGTTCCCGAAACGCTGCAAAAAGCGGTTGACGATGTATGGAAGAAGAAATAGCCTTACCTTATAGGGAAAATATTTCTTGACAACACAAGTTATAACTTGTAAACTTATTATATAGGAAGCCGATGGCTATTTGGTATTATTTGGATGAACGGAGACACTCTCCTGTCAGAGAATTCATAGATGGACTGCCATTAGACGAGCAGGCAAAAGTGTTTGCCTATATTGGCGAGCTTGGGAAACAGGGACATAATCTCCGGCGTCCATTAGCTGATTACGTGAAAGAAGGTATTTACGAGCTTCGCCCAAAGTCAAACAGGTTGTTTTACTTCTTTTTTTTAAAAGAAAGCGTTGTCTTTGTTCACGCCATAAAGAAGAAGACGAACGAGATACCTGAAAAAGATATTGCATTATCTCTTAAAAGAAAAAAATATATAGAAAAATACCGAACGAATATGCTCAAAGAGGAATACGATGAAAAATAGATTAGAAAGAGCGGAAAAGCATCTTAATGAAAAGCTAAAGAACTCAGAATTCAGAGAAGTTTATGAGCTTGAAAGGGTCAAAGTTGCCCTTGCCCAGAAAATAGCCGCTTTAGAATTATCCAATAAAATACTAAAA
>DAHXMB010000079.1:0-30980 GCA_027365695.1 Candidatus Acididesulfobacter sp.
TGTTTTTGAAAAGGAAAATGAAATTTGGAACAATATATTTATTAAAATAAATCCAACATATAAATCAGAAAATAAACATGAAGATTTTTTTAAGTGGTGGTTGCAGTATGGGTTTAGATTTCTAAACACATACTTATATTAATTTATACTTTCTTTATTCTTTATTATTTATACTTTATATATACTTTATAGACATCTGCAAAGTATCGTAAATATTGAACTTGCGGGGTGCAATTATACCTTTTCTAATGCCAATCTATACCTTTTTTAATGCCAAAAAATAGAGAAATATACCTTTTCTAATGTTTAAATATACCTTTTTTAATGTTTAAATATACCTTTTTTAATGCAAATCGATACCTTTTTTAATGTAAAAAACTGTAACGTTAATGTAACGTTACATAAAATTAATTAAAAATATCATAAGGCGACGAAGTGGAAACTTGTCCGGTTCCGTCGTAATCGTTCCATGCGTATCTATCCCATGCCCTTTGCAACCAGTTGAAAATATCTATACTCCAGTCTTTTTCTTTTAGGTTTTCAAAATCAGCTTTTCTGACTATCCAGTCCTGCAATTTTTCAATTTCTTTATCAACGTCAAGTCCGTCGAATTCGGTTTCGTAAAAAACTATATCGCCGAATTCGATTCCGTCAAATTTTAGGGTAGCGGGATTAAAAGTTATTTTTCTTGATAGTATTTTCTTTGACGTTCTTTTTATAAGAAAGGATAGTTTCACGACTTTATTGCCGGATTTTATTGCTTTATATTCTGCCGAAATATCCGCGTTTTTAAGATTAATTTTATCTAAAATAGATTGTTTGATTTTTGAAAACGGCATTTTTTCGATATTGAGCAGTTTTTTGAAGTCGTCTATCGCAATTGCGTAAATAAAACTTCGATTCCCGCCCAAAACTGAAACAAAAACTTCATACAGTTTCATATCGTATTTGCTTTTTAAATTTAGAATCTGGCTCAACGGATATGTAGTAAATTTTTGTTTCAGATTTAATAAATACGGCGCAAGTTTTGGATTCAGGTTTATTTCTACGTTCCCGTTCGAACAACCGGCATCGGTAAACCAACTGTAAATTTTCCAGTTCTTATTGTCCCTAAACGCTTCGATAGGTTTTTTAATAAAATCTTTCAATAAAAAATTAAGGTATGAATAGTTTTCATCGCCCAGACCTATAATTTTTAAAAATTTAGACGTAGGCATGATAAAAGGCTTTAATTCACAGTCGTCCTTATAAATTTGTCCTAATACGACGCTAAGAATTTTTATCTGAACTGCCGATAAATCGCACCGTGCAAATATTAAGTCGTTATCTTTTTTAATTACGTTGTTATTCTGTAAAAATTTGTAAGATTCCAGCTCGTCATTAGTAATTATCGACATTTTTATTATCCTAGAATTCGCTTGAAGTCCGATAAGTTATTTTATTTTTGCAAAGCGCGGCTATTATTTTATTTTTTTCTTCAATAGAGTTAAGTTAAGAAAGGTTTTTAAGCTCATCACACTGTCCCTTACCCTTAGGACTGTTTAATAATGAACCGCAGAGCCGCAAACTTGAGGAGCATTCGCGAGGGCGTGGGTTAAACCTTCTCTTTCTTAACGGCTGCAACCATAACCATATAGGATGCCTCACTAATCAATAAGGCTTTTGCAAGCCTCCGCCTTTTAGTCTGGGGTTATTGACCCATAATTTCCTCTTTGTTTAATTTGTTAATTTGTTATGGTTCAGCGTTTGTTTAATTTGTTGTTTGTTCTTCCCAACATCGCTCTTAATATAACGTTTCTGACCAAGTCTGCTTCTTGTTTTTCTTCGGGTTCGACCGTTCGGGGTTTAATAAATTCCTCAATATCTTGAACCGTAAATAGCCTTTTGGCTCCTATTTTTATATGTCGGAGCTTTTTCGCTCTGGCGAGAGAATAAAGATACTCTTTTGAAATATTCATATATCCGGCGGCTTGTTTGACGGTTAAATATTGCATTTTATCGGTATCGATAATCTTTTGCGTCGATATTTCGTTTTTTGCTGCAAACATAAATTACTCCTTATTATAAATTCTATATAAAGATGTTAATTTTCCGACGATAATATCTTCCGGACGGCATTTTAAAACAATGTCGTCGTTATATTTTTCGCGATTATCAAATTTTAAAAGCAGTTCTCCTATGTGCCGACCGCGGAACACTCTTTTAACTACGATATAAATTAAATATTCGTTTTTAAGACACACGACGTATAATTTGCCGTCAATAAAATCTTCCGGCTTAAACGGCTTAAACAGAAAAATATCTTTTTCTAATATAGCCGGTTGCATCGAATCGTTTTCCATAACGCAAACAAAGCCGTCTTTGCCTATTGATTTAACCGTGAAATTTTTTAAAACAAGAGGATTTTTCTTAATGCAGGTTAATCCTAAAACTTCTTTTGAATTTAATCCGTCGATTTTGGAATAAGCTAAATTGTCCATAACGCCTCCGTTAAAAATAACTTTTAATTATACATTTTATATATTATAATGCAAATATGTTATTATTCATACTTATAAGATAGAATAATAAAAGTTATACGATATGTCAATAGAAAAATTTAAACAAGTATGTTAAAATGAAAACAGACTAAAGGAGATTTAAATTATGGAAAAGCTCGGAAAATTTATTCAAGACCTCAGGAAAGAAAAGGGATATACTGTTGAAGAATTTTCAAAAGAGATTGATTTAAAGCATATCAGCGTCAATTTAATAGAAAATGGTCAAAGACTTCCTTCCGCCGAAAAGCTGGAAAAAATCGCGGAGGTTTTGAAACTTGGCAGCAAAATGACCGAAGAGCTTTTCAGAATGCTTATTTTTGAGAAATTAAACGGCGTTATTGATGAAAGTATTTTGAAGAAAATACTGTTTGCTAAAAATAATATGCCGGCTAAATTTATAGAAAGAGTCAAAAAAGATGCGGAAGATAGCAGATATAAATTAACAGAAAAATTAAAATATATTTTGGACGGCGAAGGCAGGCTCGCTAAAACTGAGATAGTCAAACTCGCAAAAGATTTAAATCAACCGGCAATTGAATATTTGAGCTTAGCCGAGATAGTTCCGGACGAACTAAATGAATTCACTCAATATAAAGGCGCAAACAATTTTATCAAGACATTGCTAAATGTCAAAAATTCGGAAAAGATTGAAAACTTGATTAATAGTTTTAACAACATCATCGCAACCCTCAACGATAAATAAGATTAGCTATAAAAAAACGGCTCTTATCTATTTTTAGTTTTAGCCTGCTTTTAGCCTGCGTAAAAACTGTTAATGGTTTTAATACTTAATTGATAAGTTTCGTGCCTTAAAATAGATTTTAGAGCGTTTTTTATAAATTTTAACAATCCTACTAACAACGGTCAAACCAATTCCGCCGGCGAATGTATGGGTCAGATATATATATTTTCCGGACAGGCTCTTCAATGCAGAGACCCAGGCATTCAAACCGGCTGGGGCGGCGGATGCTGCACGGCGGATAAAACGTGGTTCGGACTTGCCAATTGCAACCCTCAGGAAAAACTACTCGCTCAGCAAAGAGCGGCGGACGACTGCACTATGGTAGGAACTTATTGCGCAGAGAGCTTCTTAGGTTATTGCCTGTAAACCGACCAGACTTGGTGTTGTTTTCCGTCATTACTTGCAAATATCATTCAGCAGCAGACAAGAGCGATGCAGGGGTTGCCGATATCCGGCTGGGGAACGCCTCAGTCTCCAAACTGTATCGGTTATACTCCGCAACAGTTTCAGGCGATTAATTTTTCAAAGATAAATCTATCGGCTTTTTACAACAGTATAGAACAGCAGACGTCAAGTGTGATAAGCAATGCAGCTAATAGCGCAATTAATAAGTTTCAACAGAACATAAGCGGGAATTGATAAAATATGGATAAATTCACAATTAGAATTATATTATATTTTAGTGTAGTAAAATTTTTTGCACTATCTTTGAATACGGCTAATAGATTCAATAATAATCAACGCGGTCAATTAATTCCTTCCCTCTCCACTCTGTATTTGGCTTGTCAAGATATACAGAGCCATACAATGCATAACTTTTAAAATTAAGCGAAACATCTTCCTTGACAAATTCAGTAAACTCATCTATTACATTGCGAAAATCAGTCCACGAAGATAAATCAAATCCATTAGGGGTGGGAATATTAGTTAAAAGATTCTCATATCTTTCTCTTGCGGATGGATGGGATTTGCACCAAGGAGGTTCTGGGAACATTACATCAGAAGCTGCTTCATAAAGTTCCAAACATACGAACCAAAGCAATGCTGCATGAAGGATTCTTGCCCGTTCGATATTGGAATATTTCGGAGATGATATTGCGTATATATCGGCTTCAAATTCATTTTTTTGTGAATTGTTAAATACCTTCTCTGACTTATAGTCGCTATCATTGCTGCTGATAGCGTGAAAAATAGGTTGCTCTATGATATTTTTATTATCAAGATGACCAAGAATATGGTGGGCAAATTCATGTCCTACTATAAACTGCATTTGTAAATTAATTGGATAATTAATAATATGGGCAATTTTTTTAGGAATTATGCCTCTAGGATCCATAAAAAAATCCAAAGATTCAGTCTTAAGCATTGTTCTTATGGCAATTCTTAATGAATTATTTCTAACGTGCGATGGAATATCGGACTTAAAGTCTAAAATTGCAAGATGAGCAAATTCTAAGAAAAATCTAAGAGATTCACTTAATGATGTTATGATACCAAATTCTGTCGTAAATATCATTCCATTAGGCTCATTAGAGAAAATATCGCCATAGATAATTTCATTGCAAGCCTTTTGGTCTTCCTCAGAAAGTTTTTTTAACACTTTTCGATAATGGGATTTATCAAAAGAACCCTCTAAAGACCATTTCTCTTTTCCCATAAGAGCTTTGTTGCTATATACGCGAAATAGTCTCGTATGGTCTACAATAGTGTCAGCCCTTAGCTTAAGTAAGTAATCTAAACCATTATTTACATTAAAAATACGTTCTATCTCTTCTTTCGTACATATCGGATGATAAAAAAGTTTTTGAATCTCCAATTTATTCATATAAGTAAATGTCACCTGTAGTCCACTTTTTTTCGGGAATAACCAATTCGCCGTAATTTTTTTCTTAAAACCGACTGCTTAGCGGAAAATAAATATAGCGCCGCCGAATAAACCGAAATTATAAAAGAAATTATTTTTCATATTTTGTAAATTTTATAGATATTTTCTATAAATAGCAAATTTTATTTTAAAAATGCCTATTATAAATGCTCGCATTATTGAAAAAAGATAATCGTCGTTGATTCTTCCGAAATATTTTTATTTTATGAAATATCCGTATTCATACCGTCCGCAATACTGTTTATTATCGACTATATATGAAATACATTTATTGAGTCCAAGTAACAAGTCCAAATAAATTAAATTTTTATTATGATTATAAAATTTGTTACTGTTTTTATTCGTCTTTATATTATTATATGACTTAGCATAAACATATTTTACCGGGATTATTAGAAAATTTGTGATTTTTTTATATTTAATATAATAACTGTCGGGTGTTTTTAATAATAATTTAAATTTATACCATTTTAAAATGTTTTTTGCAGTATTTGAATCACCATGATTAATTAACTCGTTAAAATATTTTTGCGAAACCAGCAAGTTAATGGGTATGCTTCCGCCTATTTTTAACATCTTGAATGGAACTGACGGTCTTGATGAAATAACATAAATTGAAGCGAGTATAATTGCCATAAAAAGAATTGCTGTTGAAAAAAAATAGTAATTTGTCAAATTTTCGTAATAAAAATATTTAGAAAGATAAAAATTAAAAGGCAAGGTATTAAAAAAACAATAAATGATAAATATTAATGCAAGAAAAAATTGGCTATTTTTGCTGGAAAAAATAAATACTAAGTATGAAAGAAAAACAGAAATTATAAAAGATAAAATGGATAAAGCAAAACCTTTTGTATAATCTGAGAGATATTCACTTTTATTTACATAATCTGATAGACATTTACTTTTACTTTTAAGCCATTTTTCCAGTTTTTTTATTATAAAAAATATTATAAATATTACTGATACAATCAAGTACAATATAGTTAAATCAAATAATGATTTTAGTATATTGCTATCAATTTTTACTTTATATGCATATATAACACCAAAAATAAGAGAATATATAAAAGATATTATAAAAATTATACACAGTTTAATTTTATTTTTTTTACATTTATTTCTAAGCCATTCTTCATGTTCTTTTTTTACAGAAAGCATTAAGGTAAATATTGCTAATAAAATAGCATAAATAACGTAAAAAACCATTGAGTAAAATAGCTTTGAAGGTATATCATGTATTACTTCTACATATATAAAATAGATGATAAATAAAAAGTAAAATCAATTAATATTATCAAAAAATAATAGACTATAAACTCAAATGCTTTTAAGGTCTTTAAATTATCTAAAAACACATAGATTATCATTGCTAAAATGTATGGGATTATAAATATAAAGATTAATAAAGATATCGGTAAAATTATCAATAGTTCCAAATCGCTCGCAGTTAAAAACGATAACGATAATGGAATACCTTGTTTTTGAGTATATAACACAAAATCCCATAAACCTAAGCCAATAAAAACAATCGATAATATGGATATAATTTTCAATATTTCTCCAGTCAACGGGGATATTTCGCGAGTAAAATTTATTAAGTCTTTAAATGACGATTGGTTATTTTGAGTTTGCGAAGAGGGAGTCGAAGGCTGAGTGGTAGAAGTCTGATTGTTATTTGTAGGCATATAATACCTCTTTATTATTTTTTGTTTTATTTATAAGTTTTAAAATTCTATCGCAAATTTACTTTTTTTGCAAAATAATTCACTTCCTAAAACGTATTATTATCGGAAGTAAACCTACCCTTCCGAATAAAAAAATAATAAAAATTTACCGTTTTTATATTGATTTTTTGTTAAAAAATTCCTATAATAGTATTTAAGGAATTTGAAATATAATTAAACAATTTTTGTGGATATAATTTGTAAAGTCTGTTAGTTAAAATTTAAAAAATAAAAAATTTCATTAACTTAATCAGGTTGCATAATTTTTAATCATAGACAAAAATTAATAAAATTTATGGACGATAAAATTAAAAACGATAAAATTAAAATAGACATATATACCGACGGAGCCTGTTCAGGCAATCCGGGTCCGGGAGCATACGCGGCTATATTACTATATAAAGATAAAGAAAAAGTAATATCGGGCTTTAAAGAGCAAACCACTAATCAAGAAATGGAAATATTAGCCGTTCTAAGCGCCCTTAAAGCTATTAAGAATAAAGATATAGAAATAAATATATATTCCGATTCCAAATACGCTTTAGACGGAATGTCGGCTTGGATGCATGACTGGGCTAAAAAACAATGGAAAAAAGAAATTAAGCATAAAAATATATGGCAGGAAATTTATAATCTTTATAATAATACCTTAAAAATAAACTGCATCTGGGTAAAAGGACACGCAAATAATTTATACAACGAAAGATGCGATAAGTTGGCCAGAGATTTAATCAAAAATAATAAAGGAAGTTAAATTATGTTTATTAAAACTGTTGACATATTTCAAGGCTTTTATTTAAACATCGAACTTTTTCATCCCGAAGCCGTTATGCCGGTCAGAAGCATTAACGGAGATGCAGGACTTGATTTGTGCGTATGCAAAAAAACAATATTACAACCTGATATTTTAACGATAGCGCATATAGGCATTAAAATTGAATTTCCGATAGGCTACGCCGCTATTATAAAAGAAAAATCGGGATTGGCTTTAAAAGGCATTGAAATTAAAGCCGGTGTGATAGACCACGAATATAGGGGAGAGGTTCTCGTTTTAGCTAAAAATAAATCAACATCGCCTATAATATTGGAAACAGGAAATAAGATAGCCCAAATGTTAATAATGCCGGTCTGGACAGGAGAGCCCAATTTGGTTAAGAAAGTTAATGAGGATACGGAAAGAAAAGATAACGGATTCGGGTCAACGGGAGGATAAAAAATGTTGTATCAAATATTATTTCAAATCCTAAACTATTCCGGATTATTAGCCACTTTATTAGCCGTCTGGTTTTTTTCGTCGCATAAATATAAAACAGGCTTTGCGGTAGCTATATTGAGCTGTATTCTCTGGATAGCGATAGCCTATATTGATAACGTATGGAGTTTGTTAATTCTTAATGCGATATTGTTGATATTGGATATAAGAGGCTATTTTAAAAAAGATATACAAAAAATAACGCAGGAAATATAAAAATAAAAATATAATGAATAAACTATATGCAAAACAAGAATTGTTAGCTAAATATTCTCAATTATCAGAAATGGTAGTTAATAGACAGGGATTTGATTTAGCAAACTTTATTTTTAATCAATTGCAAAATTTTACAGATAACAAAAAATATATATGTAAAAGAGCCACTTTAAATAAAATTATGCAATACGCAAAATTTAACGATAATTATATAATATTTTTTAAAAATAAATCTTATTATATGCTTATATCCTCAACATAATGATAAACGATAGGAAAGAGCAAGAGATGCTATATAATAACGAAATCGTAATCTATACCGAAACTCCTATTACCAAGAACGGCAAAAAGACTGAACTCGTCGAAACAGATTTAAAAACAAACAATTATTACGAAAACGACAATATCGTTTTCTTTACGACCTTGCAGATGAAAACCCTTATAGACGGCATAATCAACCCTTTTCATAAACTCGTCATTCTTTTATTATATGAAACCGGAGCAAGAATTGAAGAGGCAAGAGCTTTAAAATTTAGCGACATAGACACGTCAAACGGCAGAGTTAAGGTTCTAACGCTAAAGCAGCGCAAGAAAAATAAAATTTACCGGTATTTAAAAATATCCGATAAATTATTATCGTTAATTTTAAACCATAGAGTCGTCAATAAGCTTACCGACGACGATTTTATTTTGTCCCAGTCTTCCGGCAAACAGGCTATAACGAGAAAAGGAATAAGTCTTATGCTTAAATCCTATGTCGTTAAATTATTAGGACAAAGCAATTTAGACAAAGCGCATCCGCACGCTTTAAGACATACGCGGGCTATTCATTTGCTTGACAGCGGAATGAATATAATGTTATTGAAAAACTTTTTAGGACACGCCAATATCGTAAATACGCTAATATATCTAAAATATTCAAATAAGGATATGGCGGAGGCGATAGACAGGGCGAATAACGGATTAAATTAATATTAACTTTAATTGGAGACAAAAGATGTATCGCATTATATTTTTTGTGCATCCTGGGCAACAATTAAAATGTGCTGAAAATTATGTTTACTGGAATCAAACAGGGAAACATAAAAGAAAATTCATAAGGAATACAGGATATTATATAGAAAAGCAGGGATGTGCATATAGATGCTCACAAGGAGATTTACTTTTCTGGGGAGAGTGGGAGCCTCAATCATGTATTACTCCAATTCAAGTAACAGATAATAGACTATTGCCAAATGCCATACACAAACCGTTTATTGTTCCAAACGAAAGAGGTCGCAATTCTCTTAATACGGATCCTTTTGTTTTTGGAGAAACATTTTATTATTCTAACTGCAGACAATTTTATGATTATAGCCGCCAGCATAAGCAAGGATATCCTTCACTGAGACAATTAGATTATCAGGATATAATACTTTTCGGTACTACATATAAAAATAAAAAATATGAGTTCGCTCTTGATACTGTTTTTGTGGTTGCCAATTATATCACTGCGAGTTATTATTCCAGTTGTTATAAATATTTATCCAATATTTATCCTGAAGTGTTTAAATTAGCAACATTAGATATATTAAAAAATTTATATAAACATAGACCTGACATGAAATTATATGAAGGATTAATGTATGATTTGTCTGGCAATAATCAAAAAGGACCGTTTTGTTTTTTTCCTTGTAAGTTATACGATAAAAATAATTATTCGTTTGCAAGACCATTACTTTGCAAAAACAATATTAATATTGATCCACCTACGCAAGGAATAAAAATTATCCAATATAGGAATTATAACGATTTTTTAAGTAAATGGGATGCTATAGTTAATAATGTTTTAAAGCAAGAATATTTTTTAGGGATAAGATCTGACATGCCAAAAAAACTATTATGAATTCAAACAGGATATAGCTATTATGTTAATCCAAACGGCATTAGATTTAGACGGCGTTATATTCGATTACGAAAAAACTTTTCAAAAACAAGCCTCTAAACTTAACTTAAATATCTCAATCAAGCATCCGGAAATATACAATATAACTAAAAGATATGAAATAACGCTTGAGCAGTTATCCTTAATTAATTTAAATATAGACTATTCCGATATGGATATTTATCCGGAGATTGAAAATTTAAAGTATTACATTGATAATATTAAATGCTTTATAACGTCAAGCGCTTTAGAAATATTGCATTTAAGAAAAGCTAACATATCTAAAATATTCGATAAAGATATCCCCGTATATTACGCAGAAACAAAAGAAAAGCATAGAATTATTTCGGAACTTGGAATAAAATACTATATAGACGATTATAATGCGGCAATTCATCATATAGAGTTAAACTGTCCCAACTGCAAAGCATATTGGCTTAATAGAGGATATAAAGATAAAACATTGCCGGAGCCGGTTAATAAAATAAATAATTTAACGGAGTTTTTTGAAATTAATTATTAACCGCAAAAAAATATTATACTATTATAAATATTATGGACATCCAAAAAGTGATAGAAAAATACGTTAAAAAAGATTTAAGGCGTAATAAAGCAAAATCTTTTAAAAAAGATTTAATGCTTATTCCGCATTTTAATATTTCAAAGAAAAAACTAAATAAATCTATTAAAATAATTAAAAAATAATATTATTATGATATATTTATACATATCGCTATCTGCTCTTATTTTATTAATTGCTATTAATATTGCAGAGTATTTTTATTTAATTAAAAAGTTCACGATATATTCCGTTGATTTTGAAACTCACGATATAGTATTTTTAACTCAAGATAAAGATATGAGCATAGTTCTTAATGTAAAAAATATTGAAGGTTTAGAATTTAACGAAAAAGATAAATGCGTTTTAATTGCGAGTAAACATAATAAACAAAAATTAGCCGTTATTTTTTACGGAAATAATTTTGATATAATGAATGACTTGTTTTAAAGCCTTATAATATAAGCCTTTGCAAGCAACAGGCTTTTCAACGCATTTTAGAGCATTTAAACGGTATATTTAAAAAGGCAATAGAAAACCATTAACAGTGAAGTAATAATAAAAAAAATAGAAGAAAATCTTTTATGTGACGGAAAATATTTTAAAAATTATAGATATAAATTTATTTAAAAAACTACCATTTAAACCCAAAAATATAAAGTGTTGATGGCAAAACTATCCGCTAAACTGATAACACTTTATAGATTGAACAAATTAAATAGTTATAGAGATACTTATAAAGACCTATAAAAATTTAATTAAATATAAATTAACAATAATTATTTAAACGTGAGGTTAGTTGCATGATTAAAAAAGCTGTATTATTTACATTAATGTTGTTAATTTTTTTTTAGGCTTTAATGCTGTTAAGTCAAATGCTAAGACTATAAAAATGAAAACATTTTTTGCTCATCATTCTTTAGGATTCCCTCATATTTTCCGCAGATTTCATCCAGATCCGAATTGGATTTTAACGCATGCTAAAGCTTTTAATCTCAATTCTTCGCAGATTAAACAGGAAAAAAAGCTTATCACAGAAATGACGCCTGACACTATAAAAGGAGTTGTGAAGCTTAAAAAAGCATTAAAACAATATAAAATAGACGCAAAGCAGAATAATCCAAGCATAACTAAATTGATTAGCGACGTTAAAGCCGTCGGAAGTGCAGAAACGTACCTTGGATACGAAATGATACCTTTTCATATAAAAGCTTACCGCGTTCTTTATCCTTCGCAACAATCGTTATATCATAGACTTGCTAAAATAAACTGGATGAAAAAAATGCAGATGATACATAAACAAAAAATGCAGAAAACAAATATGATGCATTGAGATTAAAATTGATACTTATAGTAGTTAATAAATTTTGTTATAATTTTTTAAACCGAAAATGCTGACTAACATTATGTATGTGCCTCTACTTTTTAGATTTTTTAATTTAAAAAATAAATAAATATATAATTAATTGCAATAAATTTGAATTTAATACGGATTTAATTAACTCTACTATGGATATTCAAAAAGTAATAGAAAAATATGTTAAAAAAGATCTAAGACGAAATAAAGCAAAATCTTTTAAAAAAGATTTAATGCTTATTCCTCATTTTGATATTTCAAAGAAAAAATTAAATAAATCTGTTAGAATAATAAAAAAATAAATTCAAGAGAGTAATTAAATGAAAAATATTCGTAGTATTACAGTCGGGAAATGGCAGGTAAACTGTTACATAATATCAGATGAAATGTCGCGATGTGTGTTGATAGATCCGGGGGAAGATCCTGCGGTTATTGACGAAGATATTATACAGCGCAACAATCTCCAGCCAGTTGCTCTTCTGGCTACTCACGGCCATTTAGACCATGTGGGTGGTGCCAAGTATTTTAGTGAAAAATACTCGATACCGCTCCATATTCATGACGATGATGTTGAACTATCTATGAGCGCAACCCACTGGGCCGCGATTCTACACACGCCAGGTATCTCCAACCCCATAAAATTTGAGCATCTAAACTCAGGCGCTATCCAAATCCAAGGCTTTGGTTTTGAAATTATCCACACGCCAGGCCACACGTTAGGCGGAGTATGTGTCTACTTGCCGGAAGAAGAAACGGTCTTCACTGGTGACACTTTATTTTACAGAACTGTGGGGCGATGTGACCGACCAGGCCTCGATACTGGAGGCTACGATATGCTGGTAGACTCCGTTAAGTCACGGTTGTTTCGCCTGCCTGGTAAAACCACGGTCTTTTCCGGTCACGGTAGAAGTACGACAATTGATGATGAACGGGATATGAATCTATATTTAGCGTAAAACATTTTTTATGTTCAGGGAGAAATAGCCAAGTTTACATTTGTAAAAAGTTTGGAGAATTTTGAGGTAATGTTAGCTGTAATTAAATACACTGTGATAATATCCGCTGTCAAAGAAGAAGTCAAAATCGGGTTAAATGTTTATACTAAATAAAATTAAATATTTGAATTGAAATATAAACTTAAGGAGTATGCCGTGTTTAAAAGATTATTTATTGTTTTTACTGTATTTATTTTTATATTTTACGCAGGTAGCGCATATGCGAAAGTTTTCTTATATACAAACAGTAACGGAGTGACTTATTTAGTTAGAGATAATAATTATGCACCAAATAACAGCAATGCTATAACAGTTAAATATAATAAAATTATGCAAAAACACATACAATCAATCGCTCCGTATTTTAGCGGCGGATTAGCGCAAATACAAATAGATAAAAACTATGCCGTTTATATAAATAATAAAGGGGTTGCTGTATTAAGTTATCACGGTAATTACTATGATGCCCCCTTTTTTTGTAACAACGGATTAGGAATAATGGGTCATAAACTAATAAATAAAAATGGCGCAACTATTCTACATTTGAATTCAAACATATCACCTTCCAGTTGTTTTCATAATGAACTGCTTGTAGCATTGAAGAATAACTACCCTATAAGAGATATGTTTGGCTATATAAATACAAAAGGGAAATGGGCTATTCCTCCAGTATTCAAAGATGCGCATAAATTCTCCGAAGGACTGTCTGCAGTTCAATTAAAAAATAAATGGGGTTATATAAATAAAAAAGGAGTTCTGGTAATACCTTATAAATTTGAAGATGCTTACTGGTTTTCCGATGGGATTTCTATGGTTGAAATAAATCAAAAATACGGTTTTATTAATAAGAGCGGTGATTGGGTAATTAGTCCTAAATTTTATTCTGCTGGTAATTTTCATGATGGACTATCGGTTATTGCGATTAATGCCAAGTTTACAAAAAATGGTTATATAAATAAAAAAGGCATATTAGTTATCCCTGCTAAATTTAATAACAATGCTAATAGTTTTCATGAAGGTCTGGCGGCTGTCGAAATAAAAAATAAATGGGGCTACATAAATAAAAAAGGCATATTAGTTATCCCTGCTAAATTTAAATATGCTTATAGTTTCAATAACGGATTAGCATATGTTGAAAAATATAATGGCGTTTGGTGTTTTATAAATAGAAAAGGTAAATCAGTCATACCGATAAAAATAAACGAACCATTTAAAATACAATATTAGATAGTGTTTTAAAAAATAAGGAATAAGAAGGAAGTATTATTATGAAAAGTATGTTGAAAATATTTATATTTACGCTTATCCTGTTTTCCGCAAATATGGCTTACGGTTTCGGTATTTTTAATATCCTTTACAATAAATCAGATTCTAATTTTAATAAACTCGCAATGTGGGTGTATAATTCCGGCAGTCCTTATATTTACACTTACGGAGCTTACACCTATAACGCCATACCTATTACAACGACTATGTCAGGTTGTAAGCTTATAAGCATAATCCGCAGAACGCAGGGCTTTCCGAAACCGGCATACTGGGCAATATAAAATTACAAGATATGCAACGGTAATATTGCCGAAGTCAGAAATACCAATCCGGCAGGATGGAATAACTTGCCAAACGGTATCAAACCTGTTATAAATAATGTAATAGCGGAAGCAAGGCAATACGGCAAAGCAACGGCTAATTATTACGGATATAGGATAATTGCAAAGACCGGAGCTTACGTCGGGACGGTATTCGTATATGTGCTGAACGGCATAAAGTTAGAAGCGGTGATGAGGTTTTGAATTTAAAATAAAATTAATTTTAAAATGTAAAAAAAGAGGACTTTATGAGTCTATCTCTTCTAATTATAGAATATATAAGAGCGATTTTTTCGTGGCCATTAATAACTATCGGTGTAGTTATTATTTTTAGAAAACGTATCAACGTTTTTTTAGAAAAAATAACAGAATTGAAATTTGGAGACATTGGAATTTCAACTAAATCTCATTATGAAAATATAGTGATGCCGGAAACATCATCTGATGAAAAAAAAGATGAATCTCCTGATATATCAGATAAGAAACAAGTTGAAAATATATCCGAAAAACTCGATGGAAATAAAACGGCAGAATTGCAATCCAATTTAAATCTCATTAAACACTTTATATTTAATGAGATTTATTTTAATTACATTGAAATAATAAGTAAAATTGATAAGTTGCTGGGCATGTGGCCGTTTTTTAAGAAACAACAGGATTTAACGGCTATGTCTCTTGAACAAAAAGTCAATTTGCTTGTAAGTAATAATAAACTTGACTCAAATGCCGGAAGGGATATTATTAATTTATATTCTTACTGGTTTAACAATAAAGATAAAATTAATTTGATAGAAAATAAAGACGAATTATTAGGAAATTACACTACGACAAAACGAATAATAATATATTTAAAGGTCTTAACTTAACAAAAATAAAAGATATTTACTACAAATTAGTATTTAGATATTTAATAAATTAAAAACTATGAATAACATCCTAAACATTATCAAAGATACAAATTACAGCTTTACACTATTTGATAAGTCTTATGTTGACGAACTTGAACAAAAAATAGTTGTTAAAGTCGGTAAGCCTTACGTAAAATGTATAATTCGTGATAAAGAAATTGTTTTAAAGCCTGAAGAAGTCGTCCGTCAGCTTTATTTAATGAAACTCATTAAAGACTACGGCTATCCTAAAAAAAGAATTGCCC
Organism: Candidatus Acididesulfobacter sp.; assembly: GCA_027365695.1. Taxonomy (GTDB): domain Bacteria; phylum SZUA-79; class SZUA-79; order Acidulodesulfobacterales; family Acidulodesulfobacteraceae; genus Acididesulfobacter. The sequence goes on from DAHXMB010000079.1 coordinate 15,937, forward strand.
TTGAACATCCGATTCATTTCGGCAGGGAAGTAAAATCCGCCGACATTGTTATTTTTGATAAAGACCGTCCGACTGTTGAATATATCATCGTTGAACTTAAGAAACCAAAACTGCAAGACGGAAAAGATCAGCTACGTTCATATACTCATGCAACCGGCGCGCCTATTGCCGTTTGGACAAACGGCGGACAGATTTCGCATTACAACCGCAAAGACCCTAATTATTTCGAAGATATTACGGATATTCCCAAAGCGGACCAAACGCTTGAGGACATTTTAAAAGAAAGGTTTACGCTGAAAGATTTAATTATCAAAGACAAGATTCCGAACGAGGGGAAATCGCTTAAATCTATTATTCAGGAAATGGAAGACGAGGTTTTGGCGAATGCCGGCGTGGATGTTTTTGAAGAAGTCTTTAAACTTATTTTTACAAAATTATATGACGAACTTCAAAGCAAAAAAGATAAAATGCGCATTGAAATTTATCTTGAAGGCAAATTAAACAAAGAAGAGCTTGGAGATTATGATAAAGTAAAAGAAATTTTAAAAGAATACGACGATGCCGCTTCCAGAGTTCTTGAATTCAGAAATACAGGTCAATCAGAATCGGAACTAAAAAAGAAAATCCAAAAATTATTTGACGAAGCCAAGCTTAAATGGCCCGGCGTTTTTGACGAGGCAAGTCAAATTCAGCTTTCTCCATCTCATTTATCTATTTGTATTTCCAGCTTGCAGGATATTAAGCTTTTTAATTCTAATTTGCAGATTATTGACGAAGCCTTTGAATATTTAGTAAGTAAATCGGCAAAAGGAGAAAAAGGGCAATATTTTACGCCGCGTCATATTATAGATATGTGCGTTAAAATGCTTAATCCTAAACCGGGGGAATATATGATTGATACCGCAGCAGGTTCCTGCGGATTTCCAGTCCATACTATTTTTCATATAACAGGTCATCTTTTTAAAAATGCCGATATTCCGGAAGAAGAGAAAGAAAATGTATTAAAAATTTTCGGCATCGACTTTGACGAAAAGGTCGTCAGGGTAGCCAGAACCTTAAATCTAATAGCAGGAGACGGCAATACCAATGTTTTGCATTTAAATGACCTTGACTATGACCGGTGGAACGAAACTATCGGCAGCAGAGAATGGTATGATGTATATGGGGCAGGACTTAAAAGACTCGAAAAGTTGCGCAAAGATCCTAACTCATATAAAGAATTTAATTTTGATATTCTGATGGCTAATCCGCCTTTTGCCGGCGATATTAAAGAATCCCGTATAATTCATAAATACGAACTCGGCTATAACGAAAAAAATAAACCGAAACCAAAAGTCGGCAGAGATATTTTATTTATTGAAAGAAACCTTAATTTCTTAAAGCCTGGAGGGAGAATGGCTATTGTTTTACCTCAAGGTAGATTTAATAACACGTCCGATAACTACATCCGCGAATATATAGCGGAAAGAGGACGCATTTTAGCGGTAGTAGGTCTGCACGTAAATACTTTTAAACCCCATACGGGGACAAAAACCAGCGTTTTATTTGTGCAGAAATGGAATGACGATCCAAAAGCCGGACAGTTGTGTCTTAAAGTAGAAGACTATCCTATTTTTTTTGCGGTGTCCGAAAAATCCGGCAAAGACAATTCAGGCGAATATATTTATGTTAAAAACGGCAACGGTCAGCGAAAACTTGATAAGAACGGTCATTTTCTTATTGACCATGACTTGCATAATCACGACGGAGAATTGCCTGACGGCGTGGCGGAAAAGTTTATAGAGTGGGCAAAGAGTGAAAAATTAAGTTTTTGGAAATAAATTATTTTATAATATGGCAAATTTAACCACAAACGGCAAGCAAGTATTAGAGAAACTTTTTCAAATGGGTGGAGGTTATGTTCTCAATTTTTCCGATAGAACAATGGGTGAATTTTTTAATGATGATGTTAAGATCAATATTTATGACGAGAAATATAACTATGCAAGCGGATCAAAAGCGAATCACATAAGAGGATTTTGGCAAGTGGCGGATGATTTTTTAGTTAGTAAATCCATTGTTAAACTGATTGAATATATTGAAAATCAAATTTTAATTGACAACCTACAGCAAAATGATTTTCCTAAAAATCTTATTGATAGGGGTAAAGAATTAGGTAATCACCTGCTTGGAAAGCAAGTAGAAAAAGAAAATATTACAGAAGATGAATTTTTAAAGAAAGAATTTGAAGAAGTTTCAATAAACCAATTGAAACTTGAGGAAACAATAACAAGTATAATAGAGCAAAGGCTTGACGAGATAAAAAAGTGTTTAAATTTAAAAGCGGCTTTGGCAACCATCTTTCTTTGCGGAAGTACGCTTGAGGGTATATTGCTTGAGATTGCAACGAATAACCCACAAAAATTTAACGTAGCAAAAGCAAGTCCAAAAGATAAAAGCGGAAAAACCTTGCCATTTCATGAATGGACACTAAGTAATTTTATAGATGTTGCAAAAGAAATAGGTTTTTTAGGTGAAGATGCGAAAAAATATAGCCATGCTCTCCGTGATTCCAGAAATTATATTCACCCTTACGAACAAGCGCATAATCAGTTTAATCCAGATGAGCACACGGCTAAATTATGTTGGCAAGTCCTAAAAATAGCAATTTTTCAAATATCTAAAAAGGTTTAACTATGCAATATTCGATCATAAATTACAAAATACTTAGAGCAACAGATGATTTTCGTTGGGATGGAGAATTTTTATGTTTTGAGCCGACCAAAAATAGATATTATGAATATACACCTATTACCAACATTTTGAAATTTACTCAATACGGTATTTCAATTGAAATGAATGATGAGGGGATGGGCTATAAAATATATAGAATGAATGAGATTTCAAATATGTTTTGCAATTTTGACGTTAATAAATATGCTTATATAGACGAAAAGGAAATGAAAAAGTTTGAATTGAAAAATAACGATGTAGTATTTAACAGAACCAATTCACAAGAATTTGTTGGAAGGACAGGGATATTTAAAAAATTTTCAGATGAACCGTTTATTTTTGCTTCATATTTAGTACGATTTAGACCAAATCAAGAAAAAGTACTGCCAGAATATTTGACAACTTTTTTAAATTCAAAATTTGGCATACAAGATGTAAAAAGGCGTGCCAGAATATCAATAAACCAGTCAAATGTGAGTGCGTCAGAATTAAAAAAAGTTGAAATACCATTACTATCAATAAATTTCCAGAATAAAATAAAACCATTATTTGATATATCGTTTAATTTTATTTCAGAGTCAAAAAAGCTTTATGATGAATCCGAACAACTTCTCCTTTCCGAACTTGGACTTTTAGACTGGAAGCCAAAACATGAGCTATCTTTTGTAAAAAATTTTTCTGACACACAACAAGCAGAGCGAATTGATGCGGAGTATTTTCAGCCAGAATATGAAGAAATTATAGAAGTGGTTAAAAAATATAAAGGCGGTTTTGATAAACTAGGAAATCTGGTAAAAATAAAAAAAAGTATTGAGCCTGGAAGCGAAGCATATCAAGAAAACGGAATTCCGTTTGTTCGCGTAAGCAATATTTCAAAATTTGAGCTTTCCGACAATAATCAGCAATTTATATCCGAAAAATTATATACGGAATTAAAAAATTATCAGCCGAGAAAGGGCGAGATATTGTTATCTAAAGATGCAACGCCCGGCATAGCTTATTATTTAAACGAAGAACCAGAGCAAATGATTGTTTCCGGCGGTATTTTGAGACTAAAAATAGAAAGCCAACAAGTATTGCCTGAATATTTAACGCTTATTTTAAATTCTGTTATTGTTCAAAAACAAATTGAACGTGATGTGGGTGGTTCTGTTATAAATCATTGGAGACAGGACCATGTAAAATCGACAATGATTCCTATATTAGAAAATGCTAAACAAAAAGAAATTAAAGAACTTGTTGAACAATCATTTTTTAATAGAAAACAGTCTAAATCGTTACTTGAAATCGCTAAACGAGGCGTTGAAATAGCCATAGAAAAAAGCGAAGAAGAAGCGGAAAAGTGGATTGATATTGAATTAAATAAAATTGGAGTTAATTTATAATGTCTGTTTAAAAATTTAGAGATGCGCTTCTAATATTGATATTTCATCAAATTTACACAAAATAGTTGACACTACCAAATATTTATTATGAAACATATATTATTCATTGCCATTTTAATTATTATCATTATTCCGTTAATTATTCTTCAATATGATTTTCTTACCACAATTGCTTTGGCTTTAGCTACGGTTTATATGGCTATTGAAACAAAGAAATCAATAATATCTAGTCAAAATATCGAAATAAATAGAATTAAGAATGAAAAGATTAGCCTCTTGTCCGCTTTTAAAGAAGAATTAGAATTTATAAAGAAAAAATATGAAGAAATTATTAACGAACCTTTAATACCATCGTTTGACAAAAATAATAATGAAGAGAAAATAATAAGCCTGAACAATCTTCCCGAAGAAAATCAAGACTGCTTAAAAGTTAACCCAGGATTTAAAATAGACCTCAGTTTTATACCTATTTTTGAACAAAATATCGGCAAAATTGGCATCCTTGATAAAGAAATAGTTAAAAAAATAATAGATTTATATCAGAAAATTAAAGAATTCAATAAGAAAATAACCAATTACAATGAGGCATTTCAAAATGAATTTAATAAAATAAAAAAGAATAATAAGATTTATGAAAATTATGATGATGCTAAACTTGTATTTTATAATATTGCAAATCCTCAGGAAAATACGAAAGAAATTTATTTAAGAAATATTAACATTGAAAAATTAAAAGAGTTATCGCAATCTCCGGTGAAATATATAACTGGCAAAACCACTACATATAATAAAATAAGTTGCGTAGAATATAATAAAGAAGAAATAAGTAATATTTATTGTTCATTAAAAGAATTATTACAAAAATTAAACATAGAATATTTGTCTCCTAATGATAGTAATACACAGCAATTAATAAATGATTTTTGGCAAGACTTTAATGCCTCAATATCACGTACAACACTACAACCACCTCCGGAGTTAGAATTTAATAACCCAATTTATCCTGAAAACTATAACGATTTATATGCTTTTATAAATAAATTTTCCCAAAAAACCAGTGAAATAAAGAGATTTCAATTATTAGACGGCATTAATGATTTAATAATATCATTACAAAACAATATTAATAGACTTGAAAAAAATTAAATAATTTAAAACGTAGAGCATTTACATCAACCATTCCCGACACTTGTATCGGAAAATTTCGGATATTAAAAATAAGGGAAACGGACAATTTTATATTTTATTAATAATTAATTAATTGACTTAAACTTAACGGTATTATATAAAAAATAAGAAGGGATTAATTACTGATTTTAGTGTTCGATTAGAAACGGAATCAGTGTTCGATTAAAACGGAATACGCAGCCACGGCAAGGGCTATGTCAAAAAAAGGCGGTTTATACTATATAGCAAGCAATAAGCGCATTATCCTTAAAGACGGAAGCGCTGGAATTGCAACAATTATCCATACTCTAAGTTAAGAATACTTTATTTTATTTCTTTTTTTATTTTATATTTTAAGATTAATTCGCAGATAAATTATATAATAGGTAGCGTCAAATTCACGCTTTGGGTTTAAAAATATAGGATAAAATATGTCATTTAATGAAATTTGTTTCTAAGTTAGGAGGAATTGCTTATGTTTTCTTTTATTGGTAAGATTTCTAGTGGTAAAATTGTTATGTTTTTATTGATAGGGTTGATAATATTTGGATTGGCTTCCGTGTGGGCACTCCATCATTTTTTTGAGTCTCATTACAACTTTAGAGAATCAGTATCTATAGAGAAGAAAATATCTAATCTTAAGAACATGGCATTGTTATATGCTGTTAAAAATGGCGGAAATTATGCAAATTTGAGTATTTCTGCTTTGCAAGTCGATAAAATAATAACTTCTGAAAATTGGACAATTAAAAAAGGCTGGGGTTATCCGCTTAACCAAAATATTATCCAAGTATATTGGATAAGATCTGGAGGATACAATAACTCGCCTTATTATATAGGTTTTAAAGATATTTCCCTTATTAATAATCAGGCATATCTTGTGTGTCGTTATTTTGAAAACGACATAAATGCTGTATATTATAATAAGATATGGCATCCTATTAAAGCGAATAATAAATGTGGCAAAATTATTCCAAAAAACGAATCGTTTGTTCCAGGCCGTGAAATGTATCTCAGCTTTGAATAATTATTATTGAAATTTAAACAAAAAAGCAAGCGTGAATCCCTTATAATAAGGTGTTGACCCCAAAAATGTCCAGAAACATGACAAAAAGACGGGGATGCTGTGGATTAATAGTGTTAAGCATAATTTTTAAGTCTAAATTTTTGGGTTATTTTTTATGGCATTCAAACAGTTTACTTTTTAAAATAATCTGTTTTTAAGAAGTAAAAATAGTTAAAAATAAAAAATTACAAAATATTTATTTAAAATTTAATATAAAATAGTTCTTTATTAAAGGGGAAATGGTTTAATTAACAAAATATGAAACCTATAGACAGAGGTACTGAAAGAAGGGAAAAATATTTTAAAGGAATATTTGATAAGGATTTTGATCTTAAAACTCATGAACAAAATACGTATTATAATAATAGAGTAAAAAATGCGCTTGATAAAGCGTGGGAACTAAGAAATTTTGAGATTGAATTATATTGGAAAAGAGCAACATACTTCTGGGCATTTATAGCTACCATTTTTATTGGTTTTTTTACTGTTTTAGGGAGTAGAAACTTATCTTGTAATTCTGAAAATATTTTTTTAAATAAAGATGTAGTATTATTCTTAATATCAAATTTTGGGGTGATTTTTTCCCTAGCGTGGGTATTAGTTAATAAAGGATCAAAGTTTTGGCAAGAGAATTGGGAAGAGCATATTTTCAACTTAGAATTTGAGTATTACGGTGATATATATTACGAACTATCTCCTGAACAATATCAAAATAGTCGTTATTCCGTTTCAAAGATAAACTTGTATGTTAGTATTTATGTTTTTATAATATGGTCATTAATTTTTGCCTATTTTTTTTTAAAAATTATGGAAAATTTACTATTATCAAGCGATAATTTTGAAATATTTAGTGTTATTATTGTCATTATTACATTATCGATAATTTATTGTTTCTGTAAAAAAGCTAAGAATCTTCCGAGAGACAACCAAGAAAATACGGCCATGCCGAACATTAACAATAATAATAACGCAACCCCAAATCAGCAGTGTGCGTGTAATTCGCCTAATTCTGACAATAAAAAAGGCATGGATGATTTTATAGATTTTCTTGACGATAAATATCGGCAAATTGCTCTAATGTTTTCTGCTTTTTTTGTTGTTCTGACTTCTGTTTTATATGTGTGTCTGCTAATTGATAGCGATACGATTAAAACGATAGGCTTTAGTATAAAGGTTTCCTCAGGGCAATTACAATATTATGTTGCCACTATTGCCGCGATTGCAACAGTTATTGCATTTTTTGTTTCAATTATTGTTTATCAAATTAATGAGGCTATTAGATGGTTATGGCTAAAAATAAGCAAAGAAACAATTCCCGCTAAAAACAGAAAGTGGTATAATTTCTTTTACGAGTTGCCAGCGGTTTTTTTATTGGTTATCGTTGTTGGAGTTTTTGCATTCCTTAACTATAGTTCTTTAGCAAGTATTGCCACTTTAATTGTCGGTGTAACTGAATTTGTGATTTTAATTCTACATAAAGGAAAACACAAGGGCTACCGTGAATATTATGCTTTAATTCTTTATGTGCTTTTTTTATTAATTTTTACTATTCCTTCATTGTTAATCTATTTAAAATTAATATAAGCGAAATATAATTAAGTTAATGTTTTTGAAGTAAGAAAAAAAATTAAATATAGAATCGAATGAAAATTTACTTATAAAAATAATTGGTTTTTTTAATGAATCTATTGCATTAGAAAACAATATAAACGGAAATTCATTAGAAAGATATAAAAAATATCATAAATTCTTACGTAATTGTCTTGAAAACAAAGGATATACCAAGTTGTCAGAAAATATCGTTTTATACATTAAAGGTACAGGAGAGTTTTATAATGAAGAATCTCTGCGCTCTTTGTTTGATTAATTAATGTTAAAATTTATGATTATTGAAAAAATACTAACTGCGAGGCAAAAATGCCAGGAATCAAAATTAAAAACATCAAAGCAAAGGGCTTCCTTTCATTTAAAGACATTAAACTTAATAATTTAGACGAATCAGTAAACTTTATAGTCGGACCAAATGGAGGAGGCAAAACTAATTTTGCCAGATTGTTTAAATTTATTTTAAAAGAAGTTTTAGATCAATTATATTTTCAAAAAACTATCTTTCTTAAAAGAGGTAGCAACCGCATAGAACTTGAAATTGACGTTGAATTTATTTTAAGTTCCGAAGAAGATAAGATGATACATATAATCCTTTCCATTATCTTTTTAAAAAGATTAGAGCGATTAAATGTTAGGAAAGATCCGCAAGACGAAGGACAGGATTCGGATCAAGCGCATGATTCACATCTTATGACTATTTTTGAAGTGTTTAAATGTTTTTGGAATAATGAAAAAGGTAAATTAAATGCCGGAAAATTAATAATAATAAACAACGGCATTACTAACGAGACTGAAATTTCATATAAACCGAAAAAATTTAATAATATCGTAATAGATCTTAAGAATAATTTTTTAAAAATTGGCAATGGTCAGAATAAGGTTCAGGATATCGATGCAAGTAAAAATTATTCTGAAATTATAAATACCCTTAGCGGTAGTATTCGCAATGAGTTAGATGAAAATCATCGATATCTTATGTATGTTGATGATTTCAATCTAAACTTTTTTATTCAAGAAACTAAAAAAATTAGCGAAAAAATAGAAATTAAAAATTTATCAGGGGTAATAAAAAATATAGAGAATTTTGAAAATAGCCTTCGATTAGATTTTAATCGAGGAATAAATAATAAGGCCGGGATGTCTACAATATTAAGCTGGATTTTTAAAAATTCAATAGTTAATTTAGATACTTTCAGGTGCCCTTCAAATAACGATATAACAATTAAAGATGTAGAAAATATAAGGAGTTTTGACGGAAACAATCTTTATCAATTTTTATTAAAATTAAAAATTTATCAGCCTAAAGATTATACTAAAATAAAAAAATTATTTGCCGAACTGTCCGGCGGTAAAGACTTTGATATAAAAATTGATAGCATAAAAGATTTCCAAACTGAAACAAGCGTCAGTCCAATACCCGCTTACGGTAATCCTAGTTCAAATATTGAGAGCCAAATTATCGCTAATCAAATCAGCGTTGGAGTGCATGTAACTGATCATAAATTAAAATTAGGTCTTTATTTTAGAGATAACGAAGATTCGCAAGATGAATATCCTTTTGAATTTAGTCCAGCGGGATATTATGAGATGCTAACACTTTCAACGGTGGTAGCTGGACTTGAAAACAGGGTAATTATTCTTGATGAACCGGCGCAAAACTTACACCCTTCATTTCAGCATAAACTTTTGAATAACATGCTTACCGAGAACAAAAATCAATTTTTTATCATTACTCATTCGCCGGATTTGGTTGAAATAGATAAAAAAGATAAAAAAGGGAACATATTTATTTTTAGAAATAAAGATACAAATACAGAGATTAGCAGATTTCAGCCTGAAAACCTTGAACAAGTCCAACTTTTTAAATATGAAGAATTAAAACGGTTGTTTTTTGCAAAAGGCATCGTCTTAGTGGAAGGGTTTTCAGAAGAAATACTTGTCAAGCGTTTGATTAGAAATAATGTTTTTTTTGAGAGAATCAAAGGTAGCGGAAAATTTAATAACGATGTAAGTATTGGCGATATCGAAATAGTCAACATCGAAGGTATCGGCAGTTTAGTCAATTATATAAAACTTATTGAGAAACTTAAGCTGTATTATGCGGCGATAATTGATTCGGATATTTTTGATGATCCTAAAAAAATAAAAGACAATAAAGAAAAAATAAGTAATATTGCAAAATTCTTGTCATTAAAATCAGATTTTAAACCGTCTCTCGTTAAGGACACGCTTAAAAATAAATACCATGTATTTTACCAAGAATTAAACTTTGAGAAATATGTTGAAGAAGAGTTTGTGAGTCAATTTGAAAAAAAATATCTTATGTGGTGCAATGAAAGATTCGGTTCTGACGATGCCGATTGCGTAAACCACAAAAAAATTAATTATCCTTTATATTTAACTGAAACAGAAGGATTGTTTAATGAAATTATTAACGGCAATAAACTAAAAATATATAGCGATGCCATACAATATCTTATAAAACAAATTAATAAAAATGAAGTTAATTAAAAAAAATATTAAAAGAACTTTGAAATAAGGAGTAAACAATTGAAAACCGATGCCATTTTTATAAGAACTCCCGAAATAAGCTGGACTCCAGCAAGCTCTATTTACGGCGAAAGCGTAATGCATGACGGTAAAGATATAGTATTCGTTAAACAATTAACTAACAGGCTTGAAAATGGGAAAGGAGTCGCTTATCTAATCAAATTTGTTCCTCCCGAAGGCAAAATAATCAGAACGGTCGCCGTTGCCCGTTCCGATGAACACGTTTATATACTTGAAGGCGGACACTGTTTCAGGAACGGAGAGCAGAGATTATTTCCCGGTGACTACGTATTAAATCCGGAAGGTCATCCGCATGCCAATCTGGTTAATATTGAAACCGTAGCTCTTGTGATATGCACCGGAGCAACGGACGAAGTTAAAGAAATAACGGTGATAGAGCCGAAGCCGTAATTATTACGTCTTAATGTTTATATAATTTTAATTTTTTATTGTTTATTATTAAAGTATGGAAGCCGTAAAAAAGACAGAAACAGTTATTTAAAATACATATAATGCAAAAATAATTATCTATGGGCAATAATATAAACGAAAACTATGATTTATAAATACACGACATATAAATGGCTGCCGGATATTATTTATACTAATTCTTTGCATTTTTCTTGCCCATTAGATTTTAACGATCCTTTTGATTCATTTATTAGAATGAAAAAGATAGAAGATTATACTAAAGATGATATAGAAAAATTAATAAATGAAGCAGAAGACGAAAATAAGAAAAAAAAATTAATTGACGTATTTTATATTAATCAAATAAATGAGCAGAAACTATTGGAAGAGCGTAAAAAAGAAGTGGATAAAATTTTTTTGGTTTTATCTTTATCTGAATTAAAAGACAATATTTTAATGTGGAGCCATTATGCAGAGTTGCATAAAGGATTTTGCATTGGATTTAAGTCAAATATTGACGACATAGATATTTCAAAAGATTCAGAACCTAATGATAAAGAAATATTAAGCAAATTAAAAGGTAAAAATTTTTTGTTATTTGAAGAAGAATGTTTCAAATCTCAATTAATAAACCACTTAAATAATGAAAGCTTAAATACAGAATATGCTGACATTGGTATTGCGTCTAAGATATTTTCACGTTTATTTAATAAAAAACTTTTATCTCAAAATTTAGAAAATATAGATTATCCTAAATATAATACCATATCTGATGCCTTTGATTATTTTAGATGCAATTATACAAACGATAACAATAAGCAAACTGAGTTAGGAAAGATAGGGAATTTTTTAAAAACAAAAAGTAATTTGTGGGGATATGAAGAAGAAAAAAGAATAATAATTGCCTATAGCGATATTTCTAAAAATAAATGTCCAAACAATAATATAAAATTTGAAAAAAGCCTTTTGAAAGAAATTATTTTTGGCGTCAGGACTCCGGAAGTTCATAAATTATGTATCCGCTCATTAGTAGAAAAAATGGGCTATGAAAACGTAGAATTTTATCAGGCGGAAAGGAAAGATGATAAATATGAGCTTGATATTAAAAAAATATAAAATATGTAAATTTTTTTGATTTATTATTGCAGAATAAAAATATGAGCGATGAACATAAGAAAATAGGAAGAAATGAAAAATGTTGGTGCGGTTCCGGCTTAAAATATAAAAAGTGCCATTTAAATAGCACAAATAAACCACCAGTAACCGAGTATGAATTAAACAAGACTTTTAAGGATTCATATCGCAAAAAATATTGTTCTGTTCCTGATATATTAAAAGGAGAATGCGAAAACAAAATAAGTGAAGCACATTCGGTTGCAAGGTCATTCCTTAGAAAAATATCACAAGATGGTCATGTTTATGCCTTTAATCTCTCCTCTCCGTCAATTACAATAAAAAATAGGGGAAAAATAGAACTAAAAAAAATAGGTATTAATGATGCATCAATATTTACAGGTTTTTGTTCAAAACATGACGATTCTATTTTTAAGAACATAGAAAAAAATAACGATTTTAAAGGATCTAAAGAAGAATGTTTCTTGCATGCATATAGAACATTATGTATGGAGTATTTTAATAGGCAATGCAGTATTGACTTTTCAAATTCTAATATTATAACAAAACTTTATTCAGGTAGAACTCCCTCCGAACAAATGTTTTTGCAGAAAAATAACGCCCAATATAAGGCTGGATTAAATGTTGGAATGAATTATTTAAAAAAATATAAATCAGATTTTGATAATATGTTGGAATCAAAAGATTTCGATAATTTTAATTCATTGGTTTTAAAGTTTGAAAAGATTCCAACCGTTATGGCTAGCGGTATGACAAAGCCAATTTATGATTTTAACGGGAACTTTATTCAGGATTTAAGAAATTTAAAAATTACGCCTGTTGATATATACTATAACACCTTTTTTTTCCGGAGACTTTGGTTATGCTATTTTTTCTTGGACGGGAACTAATAATATGATTTGCAAAAATTTTATTCAATCACTAAACCAGATAAAGCCAAATAGAATATTCGACGCTATTATTAGATTTTTATTTTCTTCCTGCGAAAATATTTATATTTCTCCTTCATGGTGGGATGATAATCTTGACGAAGCTAAGCAACAAGGATTGATGAATCGTTGTCAGCCAAATGATAGCTTATATATGGGTTATCAAAAGAATTATTATTTGCAAGATGATAATATATGTTACGCAGATTGGGAATTTCAAGAGCTAAAAGAAGTTTAAGCTCCTAAGCCTTAAAAAAATGTAACGATTATAGTAACTGAAAATAGCACAATTTTGTTTAATAAAATCCGTCCTAATCGTATATTCATTCTCCCCGTCCTTGCCGTCTTTGCCGGTATACTTATCCTATATCCCTTTTTCTCCCGCAATCTTGCCGATATTTATTTTGCCGTTAAAACCGCAATTTCAACTCATAAATTAATTATTCCGTCCGGTTTTAACTTTAAATACCTCGTCCTTTTTTCCGGATTAATTCTAATGTCTTTTACCGATATGCTGTTTAAAAGAATATCGGCGGTTATTCCGATATTTCTGATACTTGCAGGCTTATTGTTTGAAAATAAATATTACTATCTTTAATTTTTATTTTAAGTATTATTTAATATTGTTTTTATCCACTTTTGAGTGAGTTCCACAAAAGCCGAAGCAGCAGGAGTCATATCTGTAAACGGCGTCAGCGACGCAAGTCCGATTCCTCGCTTTAACGCAGGTTCAAGCGTTAAAATTTACACATTCGGTATAATTTTCCGGCATACAAATTTTTGGTATAATTCCTATATAGCTTTAAATTTCTCTACGAATTTTTCGGCGATTTCCACAAAAGCCTTTGCCGATAAAGAAAGGTTATCTAAAGATTGCGCCGCTAACGCAATTTTTCTTTTTATTTCAGGTTTTATAGGAACGGAACATATTCCGCTGTAATTAAGCGGGATTGCAAGATTGGGAATGACGGCGGCTCCGATACCTTCCTTGACCATTTCAATAATAGTGCTTATGTTGCGTGCTTCTATATTTTTAATTTCATCCGTCTTCTTTATAGAATTCATTAAATTAGATGTTACCAGCATTCCGCAGCTTGACCCTTTGAAAGTTAAAAGCGGTTCGCGTGCAAGTTCTTTTATCGCTATGCTTTTTCTGCAACATAACGGATGTTTTTCGTTAAAAACTACGAACATTTTGTCTTCTAAAAGCTCAACGGATTTAAGTCCTTCCGCAGGAAGCACTACAAAACCTAAATCGACAGCGCCTTTTAACAGCCAATCAGTTACTTCCAAGTCGGTTCCTTCAAACCATGAAACCTCTATCCCCGGATATTTTCGCCTGAATTCTTTAAGAATCCCCGGCAATATTCTAACAGAAACGCTCTGAAAGCAGCCTATCTTAAGGCTGCCGACCTGTAGATTTTTTAATGCAGAAATTTCTTCTTTTAACCTGTCTACATTTGCTAAAATATCTTTGGCTGCAGCATAAACTTTTTCGCCCGCTTCGGTAAGAGATACAGTTCTTTTGTTAGTTTTAATAAGTTTTATTTCAAGTTCGTCTTCAAGCGATGCTACGGAATGGCTCACGCCGGACTGAGTTATATAAAGAACTTCTGCCGTTTTTGTAAAACTTTCTGTTTCTACAATGATTTTCAAAATATTTAATTGAGTTAATGTCATGAGTAAATAATCATTTTAATTATAAAAATTATTCATTTGATTCATTATAAATCAAATCTTATAATATATGCAAGAGCATAGCTTTATGTTTTTGTAACACATATAATCTTATGCTTAAATATTTTTATAGTTAATTTAATAAGCAAACAAATTACGCAATTGTATATTTTAGCTTGGTAATAATTTAATTATTTTAAAGTTTGAATGTTTGAAAGGAGGTTGAGCATGGAACAGAATTGGAATGGCGAAGATTACGCAAAAAATTCTCAATGTCAGCTGCAATTAGGAGAAGAACTTATCGAAAAACTTTCTTTAACCGGCAATGAATCCTTACTTGATATAGGCTGCGGAGACGGAAAGATAACCGCAAAATTATCTAAAATTGTAAATAATGGGGAAGTA
>DAHXMB010000081.1:0-10707 GCA_027365695.1 Candidatus Acididesulfobacter sp.
TTGTTTAATTTGAAGCAAATATATGATATTGATTTAATTTTATTTTATTGATGTAATTTATTTTTTTTTATATTATTGATATGTTATCAATATATTATTAAATAAATATAGAAGAGTAAAAAATATGAATTTATTCCGTAATGGCGGAGAGAGAGGGATTCGAACCCTCGGTACATTCTTTATAAACATACATTCGCTTAGCAGGCGAACGCCTTCGACCAGCTCGGCCATCTCTCCAAAATGATTAAACTATGATTAAAAATAATTTATTTATAATATCAAATATTAATTTAATTTGCAAATTAAGTTTTGCAATAAAATAAATTTTTATAAATAAATTATACTTTCTTTATTATACTGCACTTTTATAAATAATAATAAGTAATCCCTTATATGTCTTGTTATAAGAAAATTATTTTTAACATGTTCATATCCGTTTAGACCTAACTTATTTGCATATTCAGGGTTTTGAAGAAGCTGTTTTACATAAAGCGCAGTTCCCTCAATGGTTCTTGAAAGCAATCCTGAATATTTATGCGTTATTTGTAAGGGAATACCGCCTACCGCCGAGGCAATAGTAGGTTTTTTCTTCCATAAGCTTTCTGAAACGGTAAGCCCGAAACCTTCTTTTATTGATTTTTGCAATATCACCGTTGACATTCTTTGAATTGCGTTAATTTCAATATTGCTGGTAGGAGGCAGGTTTAAAATAAAAATATCTTTATCTCCGTTAGCTTTTGCAAGAACTTCTTTATATACTTCAACGCTTTCGGGGTCGTCGTCAGCAGATCCGCCCGCCAAAATAAGCTGGCAATCTATATATTTTTTAACTAATTTATAAACGTCAATTACCCCAAGAGGGTCTTTTAATCTATCAAATCTTGATACCTGAGTTATTATTTTTTTATTTAAATCAATATTAAATCTATCTGCGACTTCAATTATTTGTTTTGTATCAAGTTCTTTGTTTTTATCGGATAAAGGGTCTATTGAGGGAGCAACTAACATCTGAGGAATTTTAAGTTTTTTTGAAAATAAAGGAGAAGAAAATACCGAAGCATCATAGAGTTCTATATATTTTTTTAAAAAATTAAAAGTATTGGGATTAGCTGAACTGATGTCTATATGACATCTCCATATAAATTTTTTTTCTTTAAAACCTGTCTGCTTTTTTGCTCTTATAAGTCCGATAGGCTGAGGATCGTGTATAAATATTATATCTCCGTTTAGAATCATATCGGCTAAGTTATTTTTTGTAATTTGGTCAAAATGGTCAAATTCTTCTTTTGTTATATCAATATTTACTCCGTGAAGAGAGTTATGAATTTTTTTTGTAATTTCAAAAAATTTTTCTCCTCCCTTAATAAAATCCCATCTTGCATCAACATTTAGCTGTTTAAGCAGAGGTATCATTCTGTTTAATATTTCTGCAACGCCGCCGCCCACTGCGGTTGAATTAATATTTTGTATAATTTTTCCTTCTAAATGTGATGCTATTTCTTTAAGTTCGTCAATAGTTTCGCTGCCGACAATTTCCGCATAATCATTTATTGGATTCATTTTAATATAATAATAAAAGTTTAAAATATTTAATATTTATTTATAGATAATATTTAATTCATTAATAAATAGATAATAATGATGAATTAATTATAAATTAATGAAATTTAAATTCATACGACAAAAAGGTACGTATAAATTTAATGTTAATTAAAAAGTAAATATATACAAGACATTATGATTACAACAAATAATGTTAACCTAAAAGTCTAAGGTTCTAATTGTTAATTATAGATAATCATTACTAATACTAATACTAATTAATACTAAGAGTAATTAATACTAAGACTAGTTAATAATAATTATAAATATTGCTTAACTAAATTTATTATTGCAACTTTTAATTCGTTCATAGTATGAGTATATAAGTCAAGATTATTTATTGATGAAGCAAGTTTAGTTAATTTAAATTCGCTATCTATCCACATTGAAAAATCATTTTTTCTTTCTTTTAATCTGAAGGAAGATTCAAAAAAATGATAATAGAGAGAATAAACAGACATATTTTGTAATACATTTACGAAATCTTCAAGAGAATATGCATACTTTTTAGTATCCATAATATATGTTATTGACTTCATAAAATTAAATCTTGAAGACATTTCAACCTGCCTTGTCTTTTTATTTTTGGAAATAAAATTTTCAATAATTGCAATAAGTTTTAATTTAAATTCTTCCATTGAATTAAAACTGAATAAATCAATGCCCGCTATTTCTTCGCCGAGAAAGTTTTCTCCAAGTATGCCTGTAATCCAATAAGCAAAATCATTAGGAGCTGCAGGCGCAGTACTATGAAATTGAAGCAAAAAATGATGCGTATGATAGTATAATATAGCATCGTCAGATGTCTTAATACCTTTAAGGAGTTCTGCAAGATTTAAAGCATATATCCCTGTTAATTCAGGGAGGCTTAATTTAACAAAGAACTTAAAAGGATATTGTGCGATTTTATTATCCATGTTTTTATTTTAATACAAATTGTGATAATAATCAAATTTTTTTTAATTTTATTGTGATAATATAATAATATATATTTGAATAAAATGCAAAAAATTAATGGGCGGTAACATATTATGATGATAACAAAAAACGATATTTTAGAAAATTTAAAACAGATAATAGACCCGGAGCTTGAAGTCAATATTGTTGATTTAGGATTGATTTATAATATAAAAATTGATGAACAAAATAAAAAAGCAGCTGTTTTTATGACTTTAACCTCAAAAGGCTGTCCGCTAAGCAATGTAATAAAATTTGAAGTTGAAGAATCGCTAAAAAAACTTGAAGGAATAGAAAACGCAGAAGTGAACATAGTCTGGGAACCCGAATGGAATTATTCTATGATAAAACCGGAAATTTTGAAGAAATTGCGAAAACATTGAAAATTAAATTATAAACGTAAATAGTGTAAAAAAATATTTTTTATTTTTATTTAATTGTCTATTATGTTGCGTATTGCAGAAGGAGAAAAATTATGAATTCAGGTGATAGCTCCGTAAATATAGCTTTAAGACATATTAAAACAGGGTCGGTTTTTTTAATATTGTTTTTTTATTATATGTTTATTGATTCAAATAATTTTTTGACTTATTTTTTTATGAACACGAAAATAATATCCTTAACCCATATTTTTACTTTAGGTTTTCTTTTAATGGTAATTATGGGAGCGTCTTATATGTTATTGCCGGTTGCTCTCGGGGTTAAAATAGCTTTTGAAAAATCATTTTACTATGTTTATTATGCTTATATTATAGCGCTTATAGTTTTTATTGCGGGAATGCATTATTTTAACCCTGACCTCATTGCATTAGGCGGTTGTTTATTATTTGCCTCGGTTATTATTTACAATATAAATATAATGACAAGCCTTAAGAAGATAAGAAAATGGGACTATACAAGTTTTGGAATTTTATTTGCCTACGTTTATCTTTTTATCGGACTTTTAATCGGCACATATATGGCGCTCTCATTTTATTTTAATATAGTAGGAAAATATATTTTTGATTCTTTAATGAGTCATATTTATGTGATGTTAGCAGGTTTTATTATTATGCTGTTTATGGCAATATCTTATCGTTTGCTTCCAATGTTTTATATGACAAAAACGCCTAAAAATTTTATATGGGTAACAGATTTGATATTATTAAATGCAGGAATTATTTTAATTGTAATTTCGTCAATTATAAACGGGTTTTATAATTTATTCGGGTTAGGTCTGTTTTATGCAGGCAGCATTTTATTATCTGCCGGAATAATTGTATTTTGTTTTGAATTTTTTAGCTTAATGAACGGCAGGATCAAGAAAAAATGGGATATTACAACTTTTTATCTGTATCTTGGTATTATTTTTTTATTGGCTGCAGTTTTTATGGGGAATTTAATATTATTTTTGCCTGAAAGAGCAATAGCCGAAAATCCGGGTATTTATTATGCTTTTGGATTTATCGGTTTATTTGGTTACGCAGGAATGGTTATAATAGGTTTTTTGCATAAAATATTTCCGTTTTTAATAAGTTTAAAGAAATTTGAAAAAGTAAAAAAAGGCGCTTATAAAGGATTGATAGGAAATATGCAGAAAAAATATATGCAATATATAGATTTAATATTATTTGCAGCGGCTGTTCCCGCTGCATCATTTTCTTTACTTATTTTAGACATCAGTCTGATAAAAATATCATCGGCATTATTAATAGCCGCTTCGGTAATATTTTTGATAAATTTATTTATTATGGAAAAAAGCGCATGATTTATCTTGTAGATAAGCGGCTTTTGATGTCTATATCATGGCTATTGGACGAGAATAACTTTGCAATCCCTATCCTCTCACCTTATAATAATAGTAAACAAGTAAGAACGTGAACGCAAAGTTATAAATTTGATACAAAAAAATAAGTAATTAAGGTATTATTTGTATAAATAAAAAAATTAACGGCCAGGTTCCATTTCATATTTCTTAAGAAATTTTTTTGCCCAGATGAGTTTTGGATTATATTGCAAAGCTTTTTTTAGCGAAACAATGCTTAATGAAGGAAAGCCGAGTCTATGAAGCGCGATTCCCATTTTCCCCCATGCTTTTGCAAAATGAGGTTTTAAAATTATAGCTTTTTGAAAATGCTGGATTGCTGTCATATTATATCCGCCATGCATTGCACCTATGCCTTTTTTGTATTGAAAAGCAGGATTGTTTACATTTGTTTTCATAGCAAAAGCATTGGATTGCAAAAATAGATTAAAAACTATAGCCGAAAATATTATTAAACAAAAAATTACAATAATATTTTTTAATCTCAAAGCTGTTGAATCCATAATAAATAGCCTCCTTAGTATAATCTACGTTGATTTATTTATATTTTATTCATATTTATTTATATACTATCTTAAATTATTATAAATGTCAAATATACACTTTAACAATATACACTTTCATTCCTCCATAGAAATTATTATAGAAACTATCAATGATATTTCAACGATAAGCAGTACTGAATTCCTGCTTTCGCAGGAATGACATTACGGACATTTAAGTTTTCACCCGAAGGGTGTCATTCCTGCGAAAGCAGGAATCTATAAAATAAATTTTCTATTGCAGGATTGCAGGATTAGGAACTTTAATCGTGTAATCCTTTATCGGCAATTTTGAGTATTTAATAAATAATATTAAGTATTTTGTTTGGGTATTAAATAATATTAATCGGTTTAATTTTTCCAAACTTTAATAGAATATATATCTTCATTTATTTCTTTTGTTAAAAACTTAAACCCTGCGTCTTTTAATCTAGGGTATAAATGTATTGGTTTTCTTTCATGAATTATAGATAGAGCACTATCGTCGTCCATATTTTCTATAATTTCAAAAATTTTTAGGAGAGGCTGGGGAGGTTCTAATTCTCTAACGTCAATTTCTGTTTCTTTACAGTGGGCAAGCTTTTTTAAGTCATCGTCATTAAAATTGTTTTCATTTTTCCAATCTTCATCAATAATTTCAGCATCAGCGTTATAGTTGCCTGTTTTATAAAAAATAATTTCAAATCCGTCGTCAATATGGTTTGTAATATGTTCAAATCCTTTATTTTTCAGGACGGAATATAAAGGAAAAGGTTCAAAGTTATTTATAAGTTCTAATGCTTCATCATTTTTCAAAAGATTTATTGCTTCCATTATTTTTTGAAACGGATCTTTCCCTTTTTTTATATCTTCCCTGACGTCTAATTTTATTTTTTTTAATTGTTCAATATCCATCTTATTTTCCTCTTAAATTATTTTATTGATTATTTTATTAATATTATTATTAATATAAATATTATAAAATTTAATATAT
The DNA here is from genome assembly GCA_027365695.1 of Candidatus Acididesulfobacter sp. Taxonomy (GTDB): domain Bacteria; phylum SZUA-79; class SZUA-79; order Acidulodesulfobacterales; family Acidulodesulfobacteraceae; genus Acididesulfobacter. Next base: position 5,879 of record DAHXMB010000081.1, read on the forward strand.
TAATTAGTTGTTTGCTTAATTAATTTACTTAATTTACATAATTTACTTAATTTTAAAGCTTCATTATTTTTCATAAAATTACTTTATACTTCTCATTTTTTCCATAATTGCATTTTTATCTTCATTGTTTAGCTGCATTTCTGCCATATTGAACAGTATATTGTTTTCCTTATCTATATGTTCCGATAACAGCTGAATAAGACTATCGCCTGTAGATACTATATTTTCATATTTGTCGTTTGACGAATACTCTGATATAGCGTTTTTAAATTCTTTTGATAGTTCTCTTGATTGTTCGTGTTCAATTAGCATTACGTGAATAGGCCCTGTTTCTATCCCTATATAATTTCCAAGGACTGGAAATAGCGCATCTTCTTCTTTTTTAAAATGTATTTCAAGGTCTTTATCAATAAAAGAGGTGATTTCATTGAGCTGATTTATCAAATTTTTCCTTAAAGAATCGGATACCTGCCCTCCTATTTTTTTTAAATAACCGTCAAGACTGACTAAAACTACTCTTACTGTTTCATGGTCGCTTTTTAATGCATCTATAGGATCAAGCATCGTGTCCATTTTGGTATCCATTTTAATCTCCTTTTTTATTAGTTTGTTAATGTCTTAAATTGTTTATCGCATAATATATAACCACCCATTATTGCAAAATGCATCTAAAATTGAAATTTTCCATAACCATTATCATAACCATATGATATTGATGAGTGTTTATTTTCCTTTAAATATTATTTTATATCTTATAATCCTATATAAATTTTACCATATAAAATATAAATAACAGTGATAAAAATCACATAAATATTTTAAATAAAAAATTATTATTATATAATATGATTAATTAATAATTTACAAAAAGGAGGTATTATGGCTGAAGTTCAAGGATGCGAATTACCCGAAGACATTTATTACGATACTGAAAAAGACACATGGGCAAAACCAGTAGATAATAATATAGTGATTCTGGGGATGACCGATGTTGCTCAAACTCAGGCTGGAAAAATTCTTCACGTCACATTTAAAAAAATAGGCGCAACGGTCGCCAGACACGGTAATACCGCCACGATAGAGAGCGGTAAATGGGTCGGACCTATTCCGTCGCCTGTTTCAGGTGAAATAATAGAAGTAAACGAAAAGCTTTTAAACGACCCGCTTTTATTAAATATAGTTCCTTATACCGATGGCTGGGTAACAAAAGTTAAGGCTTCAAATTTAGACGAGCTTAAATTTCTTTTGACGGGTAAAGAAGCTATTGAGAAATATAGAGAAAAAATTATAAAGGAACAGATACAATGTATGAGATGTTCTAATCAGTAGAGATTTTAATATAATCTTAAATCACCGTTTAGAAACTATTAAAGTTGCTTCAACATATAATAAAGACTGGATTTCCGCTTTCGCGGGAATGACGCCTGTCGGGTTAAAATTAAATCCTCTAAAAGTCATTTCTGCGTCAGCAGATATGCTTTAAAGCCGTCGGCACTTAGACGGCTCATCCAGAAAAATAGGTTTCTAACGGTGATTTAAGGTATAATTTTAGGTGATTATAAAAATATGGAAAAAGAAAATAATAACAATGATGATAATAATATAGATGCAAAATTTAATTTAAATGAATTAAACAATATAAAAATAAAGCACAATGTAATATTGTTAGTTTCAAAATGGTGTGCGGAATGTATCCCCGCCGACAGGGTTTGGAAAACGTTAGCAGAAGAACGGAAAGATTTTACTTACAAGTTAATTGATGTTGCCGATCCCGAAGGAAGAAGATTATCTATAGATTTATATATAAGAAGCGTCCCTTCAACTATAATAGACGGTAAACTTTCCTATGTAGGCATCCCCACTAAAGAAGATGCTAATGAGTTGCTTTCTTGAAATACTATAAAACTATAAAAATAGAATATTGTGAAATCTAATACCCCTGATAATAATAAGAACAGCAATAATAAATTTATATTTAATTTTTTTAAATTTAGAAGATTAGACGAATTTATTCTATCTATAGCGATATCTGTATCTATTTTAGTTGCCTTACTATCCGCCGTTTTATTGTCAAGTTTCAGCGATAAAATAATAAACACGGGAACTAAAATTACAAGTTCTTATATCGCCGATGAAACGTTTAACGCAATGTTTCAGGTGATGAAAAGAGGGTGGAATGAAAAACAGATTCTTGGATTCATAAAAGCTTTAAAAAAATCCTCTAAATCCGAAAAAATGATAAATGTGGCTATTTTTAGAGGCAGGATTGTTTCTAAACAATTTGGCAAAATTTATCAACCTGAAGAAAATTCGGTTGTAAAAAAATCTTTTTTAACAGGCATGCCTTCATATAAAAAAATTAATGGATTATCTTTTTACGCCTATCCGCTGATAGATAAAGAGTCATGTCTTAAATGCCATACTATGGCAAAGGCAGGGAACGTTAACGGCGTTATAGAAGTTTCTTTTAATCCTGCTTATTTAAGTAAAAAATATAAAAATTATTATTATGCGCTCTTATTGCTGATATTCCTGCTGCCTATAACCGGCGGAGTATTTGTGGCTTTTATTTTAAGAAAATCTGTTAAAAACGGTATAGACAGCATCAATAAAGAGGTTGAGAATATTAATACCGTCAGAGATTTGAAAATGCTTGAGTCTAATTTAGCAGACCTTAAGTTCGACGAATTTAATAGCATCTATCAGGGCATTCTGAGACTTTCGTCAAAATTGCGGGAAGTTGCTATAGATAAAGATATATTAGAATTTGAAACTAAACTTTTAGAGCGTTTTATAATCACTTCAGAGGTTGTCAGGGATTGGAAAGAGCATGTTTTTAATCTGCTAATTGAGATGAACAATATTATTAAAGTCTATAATGTATTTTCAATATTTGTTCAGGATGAAGACCTTATAGAACTTGAAGTTTTTTGGAGAGGAGAACCGTCGGAAAAAACAAAAAAAATGTTTGACGAAATGATTAATAAAAGCATATATTCTGATAATTTCAACACATTTTTAAAAGATATTAAAAATATAATAATAACTCATAATATTGCGGATAAAAAAATAAAATTAGCTGAATTAACCGCCGACGATATTTTGATTAGAACTAAAAAATTAATATTAGATGCTCCGCATATAGGCGGTATTGTAGGTATCGGCGTTCAATCGGAAGAATCGCTCGACAGCACAAGAGAGCTAGTTATTAACAGTGTTTTAACAACCCTTTTAAACGTTATCGGCTCAATAAAAGCAATTTACAAATACACTAAAGATCTTGAATATTATGCTACGCGTGACGGACTAACAGGGCTTTATAACCAGAGAGTTTTTAACGAATTTTTGCATTACGAAACGGAAAGAGCAAACAGAAATAATTCAATCTTTAGTTTATTGTTTATCGATTTAGACAATTTTAAGTTTGTGAATGATATGCATGGTCATAATTTTGGAGATAAAATGCTTCAAAATATTGGTGAAGTTTTAAACAAGTTAAAAAGAAGCGAGGATATTTTAGCTCGATACGGAGGAGACGAATTTGCAATTATCTTACCCGGAGCAGGCATTGAACAAGCTTTTATGATAGCGGAAAGAACAAGAGAAAAAATAAGGATTATGAAAACGAACGATTCCGAACATAAAAAATCTGTAGGAGTAACTGCTTCAATAGGCGTTACATCTTATCCTGTGTCGGCAGGCACGGAAAAAGATATTTTTATGCTTACCGATAATATGATGTATAAAGCAAAAGCCAAAGGTAAAGATCAGGTATATGCCGCACAGGAAGAAGATATGATTGCAATGTATCATGAAGTAAGAGACAAGAGTAACATAGTAATAGATGCATTAAATAAAAACGATGTTATTATCCCCTATTTCCAGCCTATAATCGGATTAAACGACAATAAGATTCTTGCAAACGAACTTCTTATGAGAATCAATTATGAAGGGACAATACTCTCGGCAGGCGAATTTATCGAAGTTGCAGAAGCTATAGGTATAGCGCATAAATTAGATATTATGCTGATGGAAAAAGCGTTTAAAATGATAAAAGAAAGTAATTTCCAAGGTTTTTTATTTGTTAATTTGTCGCCTAAATCTCTAATAATTTCCGAATTTATTAAAAATGTTAAGGATATTATTGTAAAATACGATATAAACCCGGATAAGATTGTTTTTGAGCTTACCGAAAGAGAAACTATTAAAAATATAACACTGCTTGAGAAATTTGTTACTAATTTGAAATATGAGGGTTTTAGATTTGCCGTCGATGATTTTGGCTCAGGTTTTAGTTCTTTTTTATATATTAAGCATTTCCCTGTCGATTTTATCAAAATTGACGGTGAATTTATAAGAAGTATTATGTTTGATAAAATAGACAGAGCTTTTGTTATAAGTTCCGTTTCTATTGCAAAAGAAGTTGGAATTAAAACTATAGCAGAATTTATAGAAACCGATGAAATATTGCAAGAAATTAAAAAACTCGGCGTAGATTACGGTCAGGGATTTTTTCTTGCAAAACCTTCGCCTGAATTAAAATCATAATATTTCCTTTAATCACCGTTAGAAACTATTAAAGTTACTTCAACATGTAATAAATATTAGATTCCCGCTTTTGCGGGAATAACCCCTGTCGGGTGAAAAGTTAACCCAACTTCACCACTTTTATTATTCTAACCCAACTTCACCATAATTATCAGCAACATATTGATATTACTATATTTATGGGGGCAATAAAAATGTCTATGGGGACTACAAAATAAAAAATAAAATGTAATAATATCAACGAGTTATAATTTTAGAATAATAAAAGTGGTGAAGTTGGG
>DAHXMB010000129.1:0-7402 GCA_027365695.1 Candidatus Acididesulfobacter sp.
CCCGCCTGAATCATTGTATTGACGGCATTGCTGCCGCCGCCTCCGACCCCTATGACTTTTATATTCGCCGATATATTCTACAGGAGTAGGTTTAGTTAAATATGCTTTTAAAAATAATTTAGACAAAGAACCTATGTTTAAAAAAAGCAGCAAAAATATATTTGAAAACATAAAGGCAAGGCTTTTGAAATTACTTGAAGACTTTTTTTAAAAACTTTTTTAATTAATGTAAGTATAAAAATATATGGGAGGAAAATACTATGCTGGAATTTATTGAAAATGCAGAATTATCTGCGAATATAAAAGTCATAGGGGTCGGAGGCGGCGGCAGCAATGCCGTCAATACAATGATTCAGGCGGGTTTAGCAGGAACTGATTTTATAGTGGCTAATACCGATGCGCAGGCTTTAAGAACTAACAGCGCAAGCATTAAAATTCAGCTTGGCGAAAAAATTACAAAAGGTTTGGGCGCAGGCGCCAATCCTGATGTAGGTAAGCGTTCTGCAATAGAAGACAGGGATAAAATTTACGAGACTTTAAATGGCGCAGATATGATATTTATTACTGCCGGACTCGGAGGAGGAACAGGAACGGGCGCAGCTCCCGTTATTGCGCAAGTTGCCAAAGAAATTGGCGCGCTTACCGTTGCAGTTGTTACGAAGCCGTTTGCTTTTGAAGGAAAAAAAAGAATGATGCAGGCGGAAGAAGGTTTAAAAGAACTAAAGTCTATAGTTGATACCGTTATTACAATACCTAACCAAAGATTACTTGCGGTTGCCGGAAAATCGACAACTATGATTGAGGCGTTTAGAAAGGTTGACGAAGTCTTACATCAGGCCGTCAAAGGTATATCCGACCTTATAAATGTTCACGGAATGATAAATGTTGATTTTGCAGATGTTAAGGCTATTATGTCAGAGATGGGCATGGCTCTTATGGGAACGGGTATCGCCGAAGGGGACAATAAAGCCTTAGAAGCGGCGCAAAAAGCTATTGCAAGTCCTTTGCTTGAAGATATAAGCATTGAAGGAGCAAGAGGATTACTGATTAATGTCACAGGCGGCTCAGATTTATCATTATTTGAAGTAAACGAGGCTATTGAGAAAATAAGCGCTGAAGCTCATCCCGATGCTACAATAATTTACGGACAGGTTATAGACGAAAGTATGAACGGAAAAATAATGATAACGGTTATAGCAACAGGATTCGGCAAAGAATATAATACTGCAAATGTTACAAATATTAAAGATATAAAAAAACAGGTTAGCAATAATAATAGTAACATAAATACTATTGATATAAATAATTTTAATGAAACTAAAGCTAAGCGTTCAGATTCATCGTTTGACGCAAATTCAGATTTTGAAATTCCTGAAATACAGAAAATACACATGAACAGCAGAAATAATGATGTTGTTCAAAATATTGCTACTAAAAATGAAAAAAATGATTATATTTCAAAATTTAGCAAAAAGGATGAAGAGGATGACGATTATGAAGATGAAAAATTTGATATTCCTACCTTTTTAAGAAAACAGGCTGATTAATTAAAATGTTTTAAAATGTGTTATAATATATTAAATTGTGTTATTTTATAATATATTTAATATAATTAATTATGTAAGTATTATATTAAATACAGGTATTATATATAAGTATTAAATGACGAGAAATATCAATAAGCTTTATGATAAAACTATTATTATTTTAAACGGTTATGTATTATTAAATGACGAGAAATATCAATAAACTTTATGATATTTATATTAATTCTGAAAAATCCGCTATTAATAAAAATAGGCATTCTGAAGTAAACGCATTATTAATTTTTCCAAATTATTATAATGTGGCGATGTCTAATCTTGGGTTTCTAAGAGTCTATGAATTGCTTAACAGCCAAGATTTTATGTCATGCGACAGAGCATTTTTGCAAGATTTTAATGACGATGATTATATTAATAATAAAGGAATAATTTCTATTGAAAAGAGAAAAAATATATCAAATTATGACTTAATATTTTTTTCCTTAAGCTATGAAAATGATTTTGCCAATATTTTAAAAATATTTCACGCCGAAAATATCCCGTTTCTCTCAAAAGATAGACAAAATGATATAAATAGAAACAATCCCCACCCGTTAATTATGGCAGGCGGAGTAATATCATTTCTAAATCCCGAACCCGTAGCACCTCTTTTTGATATAATGTTTGTCGGTGAAGCCGAAGCTATTTTCCCTGATTTTTTTCAGATTATTCAAAAATATTCTCAATCTTTAAATAAAAAAAAACAGGATATAATTGAAGAATCATCTAAGTTTGAAGGCATTTATATTCCTTCCGCATACAATTTTATTTTTAGTAAAAGAGATAAATTAGAAATACCTGTAATAAAAGACATAATTGTTAAAAAATCTTATCCTGAAAGAATAAAAAGGAAATGGTCAGATTACGGATTTACTCCGTCGATCAGTTCTGTAACAACCGAATATGCGGAATTCAGCTCAATGAAACTTATTGAAATAGCAAGGGGATGTAAAAGAGGGTGCAGATTTTGCTCGGCAGCCTTTATATATCTTCCTGCAAGAAAATCATCCATAAAAGATGTGATGACCGAAATTTCAGAGACTCAAGAATTTGAAAAGATTGGTTTTGTAGGGCTTGACACAATGGACAATGAATATATAAAAACATATATGCAGTTTTCATTTGAAAAAAAAAGAAATTTTTCTCTTTCATCTATAAGGTTCGACTGTTTAGACGAATCCAATATTGATATAATGAACAGAGCCGGGCTGAAAACTATTACTTTGGCCGTAGAAACAGGTTCCGACCGCCTTAAAAAAATTATTAATAAAGATATAAACAATGAAGTGATTTTAGCGACAATCAGAAAAGTAATCGAAAGCGGAATAATGAATATTAAGGCTTATTTTATGGTCGGATTGCCGACCGAAGATTTATCCGACATAAAAGACACTATCGCTCTGATAAAATCAATGAGAACCCAGTTTATTGAATCCTCTAGAAAAAATAAACGTATAGGAAAATTAACGATAAGCATAAGTCCCTTTGTTCCTAAAGCATGGACGCCGCTTCAATGGGAAAATTTTGAAAATGAGAAAATATTGTTAAGAAAGATAGATTTTATTTATAAAGAATTAAATAATTTGCCAAATATCAGTTTAAATATTAATTCTGTTAAAAGCGCATTTACGGAAGCTTTTTTTGCGAGAGGTTCAAGACTGTCATTAAATATTTTAATCAATTCATTTAATAATAATTTAACTATTAAAAAAGCTATTATTGCCTCAGGGTATAAAATAGAAGATTTTATGAGAAAATTTTCAACAGGCGAGATATTGCCATGGGATATTTTAGACCAGGGAATAACCAAAGAGTATTTAAAAGAAGAGTATAATCGGGCATTAGAATATAAGACGACTCTCGGATGTTTTGAAGGATGCAGAAGATGCGGAATATGCTGATAAAATTAAACAGGAAGATTTAAATATAATTTTTTTATAAATTTTCTTTCTTCTTTTAATATGTTTTCGTAATCCGTCATCAGTTTTTTTGCATTTTCCGTTAAAATAGAGCCGCCGCCGTTTTTACCCCCTATTTTTTTATTAACTAACGGATAACCAAATCTTTTTTCCATAAGATTAATATAGCTCCATGCTTTTTTATATGAAAAGCCGAGATCTTTAGCAGCTTTATTAATAGAACCTGTAGATTCAATTTTTTGCAATAAAAGCAGTCTTCCTATGCCAAAAACAGGCTCACCGTTTTTTTCAAACCATATTCTTGTTTTAATATCAAAAACAGGCTCAGCGTTGTTCTTCATATTTTAAAGTTTCAATCCTTTCTGTCACAAGCCAGGTCAATTTTTCGTCAATTCCTAAATAATTGCCGTATTTGATATTGACATCGGGATATTTAATAGAAAATTCGTTTAGAATGTCGGGAATGTCACGTGATACGTGATTTCCGGAGTATAAAAAATAAGGCATTACATAAATTTTTTTAGAACGTTCTTCGTGAATACATTTTTCTATAACATTTTTAATATTAGGTTCTGCTAATTCCAGAAATGCAAATTCTATTTTTTCTTCCGGAAACTTGGGCTGAATTAATTTTGCAATAGTTTTAAGTATATTGTTGGCGTCATCTCTTCTGGAGCCATGACCTAATAATATTATGCTTTCTTTATTCATAGTTATTGTTATTTATTTATTTTATTTATGCAATAATATATAATAAAAATTATATTTTATAATTTTATCATAAATTAATATCAAAAAAATATAAAATTTTTATAAATAAAATAAAAAATAATCAATCAGGCAAATCAAGCAAATAAAATGCGCAGAATAAGCTAAAAATAGATTAAAGCTAATAAAAATTATATTTTTTAAAAAATGACGGTTAAATATTATTAATGATACTAAATAATAGCGATATTACGGCAATTAAAGTAGAACGGCTTGTTAAAAAATATAAAGATATTACCGCAGTGAACGATATATCTTTTGAAGTTTATAAAGGCGAATTTTTTGCTTTTTTAGGACCTAACGGAGCAGGCAAAACAACAACCATAAAAATTCTTTGCACATTGAACAGGCAAAGTTCAGGAAATGCTTTTATAAACGGATATAATACTATAAAAGAAAAACAAAATGTCAGAAAATCTATCGGTCTGGTATTTCAGGACCCTACATTAGACAATGATTTAACTGTTTATGAAAATATGATGTTTCATGCAGAACTTTACGGCATGGAAAAAAAATTGGCGGAAGAAAGAATTGATTATATGCTTAATTTTATAGATTTATATAATTTTAAAAACAAGCTTATAAAATTTTTATCGGGCGGTATGAAACGAAGATTGGAGGTGGGCAGAGGACTCCTTCATTCTCCGGCGGTATTATTTTTAGACGAGCCTACCGTAGGGCTTGATATTCAGACAAGGATAAACATGTGGGATTTTATTGATAAATTAAGAGATAAAGAAAAAATTACCGTGTTTTTGACTACACATTATATAGAAGAAGCCGAAAATTGCGATCGCATTGCAATAATAGACAAAGGTAAAATTATAGCGATAGATTCGCCCTCAAATTTAAAAAAATTAATAAAGTATGAAGACGGAAGAGTACCCACCCTTTCAGACGTTTTTATATATAAGGTCGGTAAAGAGATAAGAGATGAAGCAGGGACATCTATTGACAGAATGAGAGAATTCAGTAAAATTATAAGAAAATAAATAAATTTATGTAATGTTAAGGTTGTAATAATAATAATAGAGTAATAGAAATTTGTTAATCTTCAAGCATATATAATATTCTTGACGACGATTCAAGCATCATTGTCCATCTTAAAGCGTCTAACGCAGTTTTCCCCCATGCGAAACAACCGTGAGATTTTACTATAAATATTCCATTTTCGGTGAATATATCGCCTGCCTTAAAATTAATATTAATTTTATTGTTTGATTTAATATCCTCAATAAAACTTAACGGAAAAATATAAATTGAAGGGAAAAAATATGCCGTTTCAAAATCGGCGGGCTTTAAAATTTTTAATTCAGGGTAAATTTTAAATAAACCTGATGTAATATTTAAATTATTTAAAATAACATCTCTACTATTCAAGGGATTGTTTAAGAGGGCATTTTTATAGAACTCTTTTTCTTCGGTTTCTATTTTTTTGAAATTTTCAAAAATGTTTTTTTTATTTTCGCATTCATTTGCGGATTTGTTTTTATTGCAGTAAATATTGTTAAAATCTTCTATATTATAAATATATTTATTTTCCCTAAATTTATAATTATCTTTAATGCTTAAAGCTATTGCAGTTTCAGGATGGGTATGCAAAATGCATGCATTAGGGAAGCTTTTTAAAATAAATCTGTGCACTGCTATCTCGGATGAAGGCAATTCTTCTTCGGTTAAATAAGAAATTTTATTAATTTCTATTTTATTAACTTCTATGGGCGCAATCGTAAAATCTTCTATTTCAAGGTTTATCAGACTTGCTCCTGTTTTTGTTATAATCATTTCATTGCTATCCTCAGCTCCATAGCTTATATTGCCGCTATGGGTATCCGTAAGATTTTTGTTAAATGCAATGCCGCAGGAATACTGCATTTCTTTTATTTTTTTTAAATATGAAGCGGAAAAATATTTCATTTGATAAAAATCTATATTATGATTATATTAAGAAATGTTTACAATTTTTTTGATAAATCTCTCAAAATTAGCAAACTAACTTAGTTAATTTAATATTAAATATAATTAAATACAATTAAATTATTTTATCAAATTTTTTTATGTTATTGATAAAATAATTAATATATTTTATAATATATATATAATGATAACGGTTTAAAAAATTTAAATTAAAACATAATATGGGGGCGCAAAGGTTTCGACGGAGAAACTAAGACTTTTAAGCTGCATGTCGAGGATGTCTTGTAGGCTCGTTAAACATTCAAGGCACAAATATAATCGCAGAAAACTACGATTACGCATTAGCCGCTTAATCCCGGCTAACGTTCTTAAGGCTGAAACCTGTAGGTTTTAAGAACGACATTCACAGGTCAGGATATTTAAATATCCTTTATTTAAATATCTTAAATTTTAGAGGACTGCTGAAAAAAGGTCTTGTTTATTCTCGGCTTTTTAAGCGGATGTTTTAAAGAATAAAATAAACATGTAGACGCTTAGGTTAAAGATCTTCGGACGCGGGTTCGATTCCCGCCGCCTCCACCAAAAAATAAAATAAAATAAAATAAAATAAAATAAATAAAATTTAATTTATTTAGTTATAAATTTATTATATGTTATTAAGTACCGTTTTTTAATTTAAATTTTTTGCAAAATATGAGCCAATCCGTGCAATCTATAAAAATTGTTTCCGATAACAGAAAAGCTTCATTTCTTTATGAGATTTTAGAGAAATATGAAGCAGGCATTGCATTGTACGGTCCCGAGATAAAATCTGTAAAAACAGGTAAGGTCAATATTTCTGACGGATATGTAATTATTAAGAATGAAGAAGCATTGCTTCTTAATGTTCATATAAGTCCTTACGATAAAGCAAATAGAGAAAACAAAGACCCGCTGAGAACCCGCGCTCTTTTGTTGCATAAACATGAAATACTCAGGCTTTTAGGAAAAGTAAAAGAAAAAAATTTAACTATAATTCCTCTAAAGATGTATTTAACTCATGGAAAAGCAAAAATTGAAATTGCTCTTGCCAAAGGAAAAAAACTTTATGATAAGAGAGAAGATTTAAAAAAGAAAGACTCGACGAGAGAAATGGAAAAAGCTATGAAAAATCATAATAGACGGTAATTAAAGGCAATTTGATTTATTTGCATGTTTTATATTAAATTCGTTTGT
>DAHXMB010000155.1:0-9153 GCA_027365695.1 Candidatus Acididesulfobacter sp.
CAAAATAAATCGGATGCTATTATTCTGTACATACTATATAGCTTTTTCATAGTTTTAGCCCATTGCTTCGCAACGGGCGCCCGATTCCTTTTCGCATTCTGCGCATCCATCCGGTAGAGCGGAGGCGGCTCAACCTTATATTTCCATTAATGAATTATTTTAGCAAGTGAAGCGGCGAGATATTCTAAAAATAAAACAATTTTTTGTCCTTTTGTTGATTTTTAGTTAAAAATTTGCTATTATAATATATTGACAAGTTAATAAATAAAAACGGTCAATCATGTTGGCAATAAGACATAATTAAACACAAAAAGGTGATAAATATGATAAAAAAGTATAATTTAGAAATTTTCAGGGGACGGGGATGACGGAATCTTTTAAATGGGACGGAGCTGATTACCAGCAATTTTCAAGGTATCAGACCGAGCAAGGCAGGGAACTCGTAAAGCTTTTGGGTGCGGCAACCTCCGGGAAAATATTGGATGTCGGATGCGGCAATGGGCTTTTGACGCTTGAGATTGGGAATAAAAATCCGGACGGATTCGTAATCGGCATAGATTCTTCGGAAGATATGCTGAGAAAGGCGGAAGAAAATAAAAAACTGCATGGTATTGCAAATGTTGCCTTTCAGACAAAAAGCGCTCTTTCTATAGATTATAAAAACGAGTTAGATGCAATCTTTTCTAATTCCGCCCTCCACTGGGTTAACGACCATAAAGAACTATTGAAAAAATTTTACACTGCTTTAAAACCGGGAGGCCGCATAGTATCTGGATTTGCGTCAAAAGGCAACGTAGGCTTATTTTTGGAAGCACTCAGGGATGTGATGCTGGACGAGGAATTTTCCCCGTATTTTATGGATTTTAATTTTTCATGGTATTTCCCCGGAGAAGAATATATGGATTTAATAGAAAGTACTAGTTTTAAAGTAAACAATCTTGAATTTATTACGGTAGAAATGCGTATGACCGAAGATGAACTGAGAGGATGGTTTAGAACCGTGGGAATGCCGTATTACGGATACCTCCCGGAGATGTATTCATTGAAATTTTTTGACAAGGTAATAGGTAAATATATTGAAAGTATGCAAGGGAAAGGGATTATCCTGACATTTAAGCGCATAGTTGTGGAAGCCGCAAGGGAATAGTATTCGTCAAATAGTTAACCGACAGGCTTGAAAACGGAAAAGGCGTAGCTTATTTAATTAAATTCATTCCTCCCGAAGGCAAGATGATAATGACCATTGGGGACTTGCCCTTTTTTAAAATACAAAAAGCAGTATTAAAAATTGCAGGAGTTCATTTTTGTTAATTCCGCTGCCAGTAAGGCGCTTTAAATCGGCGTTGGCAAGATAGCAGGTTTAACGGCGAAGAATAAAATTTTATAAAATCATTCATAAAATATGGTAAAATAATTATAATATTTAAATTTATAAATTTTTGACGAATATAAAAATTTAAAATGACGAAGGATGAAATAATAAAATTCTGGATAGAATCTTCCAATGAAAATTATAAAGATATGGTCGTCTTTCTTGTATAATTCGGAAAGATATTCTTTTGCATTGTTTACAGGGCATCTTGTTATTGAAAAATTATTAAAGGCATTTTATGTAAAAAATGTTGCCATAGATGTTCCAAAAATTCATAATCTCCTTATACTTGCCGATAAAATAGGTTTAAAATTAACAAAAAAACAGGTAAATATATTAAAAGATATTAATGCTTTTAATATTGCGGCAAGATATAATGATGCAAAGTTAAATTTTTATATAAAATGCACAAAAGAATATACCGGAAAAAATATTGAAATAATAGAGGAATTTAGAAAATGGCTAAAAGAAAAAATAATGCAATAGTCGCCTTGCAAAACGATAAATCGGCTCATGAAATAATCAATAAGTATATAGATAAATTAAAAAAGCATAATATCGATTTAGTTTCCGTTTATTTATTCGGTTCTTATGCTAAAGGAACGGCCAGCGACTGGAGCGATATCGATTTGGCTATAATAGTGAATAGATTTGTCGGAGACGGTAAAAATATCGGTGATGCGATTGATTTTATGTCTTTTCTTATGAAAATAGCAAATTCAAATTATATTGAACCTCATCCTATTCTTAAAGACGATTTTAATGAAACATATCCGTTTGCCTTAGAAATATTAAAAACAGGTAAGAAGATATACTAAAGGAAATGCAATTAATTATTATAGCAAGTGTTATACCGCTCCTTGATGATTTAATTTCTAAGTGAATATATGGATTATATGGATGTAGATATATATGAGAATTGGGAGAAAAAATTTGCCTTTGAAAAACTTTTGAGGGAAATAGATAATGCAAAGGTAATGTGCTTGTCTCCAAAGGAGCTAATTGATGAGTTATTATTAGAGCCTATCGATATATATGGACATAAATTAAATATTATTAATAGATTGCTTGGCATAGGGATAATAGGGATAGAACAAGAAGCCGACGCTATAATCCGGCTAATTGACTATATCATTAAAAATAGCGAAGATATTCCTTCGAATGGCAAACCTAAAACGGAAGCGTTAGATATTTCGTGTCAGCCTGATTTTTTATTGGTTAATTAGTAGAATTATATCATATTTTTTGTTTGTAAATTATAAATAATTATCGCCGCCGTAAAAGTTGGTCAAGGTTAATCGATAATCTTATCCTCCTCTAATTTATTATACCTTCTTATAATAAACTGCACTTTAATACATAAAATATATTATATTTTTTATTTGCTATTGTTTGGCGGTTCAGGTGTCCTGAATGCATCCGATGGTTTACTATTAGCAAGCTCCTTTTTTATTTGTTTTTCATCTAACGGTTTAAATGGTTTAATAGATTTTATAGTTTTTGCCATGTGCGACAACTGTGATACGCCGCTCCCATTTTCTAACGGATTGTTCTTAGCGCTCTTCAATAAAAAAGCATACTTTTTTTGCTTGGCGAGTTCTGAATTTTTCACTTGGATATATTGATAATAAATGTAGCCGCAAAGCATAACCGCCCAAAGCAACCACCAAATTGATATTTTTGGAACCTTTAATGTCCACCAACTATTTTTCATCGCTATATCCTCCTTAAAGATTAAGTTTGTTTTAATAAACCATACACTTTTTAAATACAGTCAAATTTTAAAACAATAATTTTAAAACAATAATGAAATTTTCTATCGGCAATTTTATACATCGTATTTTATTTAGTGTCTTTTAATTAATGTCTTAGTGTAATGTATACGTCATAAAAGTACAGGTATTAGCGTATGGAAATGTTACATCATAATAATTATCTGCTAATGTAGCATACTCTATTTGCAAAATATAATATTGAGGATAAGTCCCATTAATGTTCGCTATTGCCGACATGCCACTTTGAGTAAGTTGTCGTCTTATTTCCTCCCCAGGGCCAAGGTATTCCCATTCCCCATCCCCCTGCTGGGGCATAATGTTAGTTGTGCAGGTATCTCTTCGAGAGGCATTGCAAACAAAAATGGCACCAATCCTCTTGTCGCTGCTATCGTTAATTATCTTGAATTTAGGGTAACATGCTGCTGTTGCCTGAGTAGTAAATAAAATGTTAAATGATGCAATAATAAACACAAATAAGGCAAAATATTTAATTTTCCGCGTGTACTTTTTAATGGCAGCAGGAACTTTAAGGTGCGCAGACACTGAAAATGCCTGTCCAGAATCGTGGATATTACCGAATAGTTTTAAGCTAATAGCATGGATATTACGATTAGTTTTCATTTTGTGCCGCCCACTAAAAAAAGAGATTAGTTTAAATTGCGGATATCTTAAACATCAAAAAAATACCAAATAAAAATACCAATTTAAGACGCTACCTTGATATAAAGTCAACCTTTAATGTGAAACTACCTTCTTTGCTTTTAATATTAACGTCAGTGAATGCTTCCTTCTCCGCAGGCTCTTCATAACGAATCTCTTTCTCGAATGCGATATGAGGAGAAAATAGCCCTTTATACGGCTCGACATGGATCTTAAGCATCAATACGTGTGGATTGATGCCTTGCGGTTCAGCGCGAACGAGTGTCGTCGAGCTACCGTCTATCTCGGTCACTTTGCCAACGACGACAATTTTCGATTTTCCGCCCGTTCCAGCATCGTACCAAGCCTGAAAATCATCCTTTGATATGCCCATAATGCAATCCTCTTAGGCATCTTTAATTAAACAGCTATCTGCTTGCCATAGGGTTGTTTATTTACAAACGAGCCGCCCAATCTGCGCACAAAGTATCGTATACTGGCGGGAAAACCACTTTAATAAGCAAGGATGCAACAATGCCTGCCACTAATGGCGCCCATCCCAGACACATTTTCAGCACGCCAGCCACTGCAGTTATTGTTTCCCCGCTATTCTTGCTGATCCTAAGGGCTACCAGCAGGTGTGCTAAGCTGTCGGCGTTGGCGCCATCCCCGCAGAAGAAGTTGCACGCGGTCCGGTTAAGATTGTTGAAAAAAGATTTCCCCACGCTTGTTGTATCTTGAGCCGCAAAAATCAAAGCTTCCTTTTGGAGATTCAGCGTGCTAAACAGCGCATGCTTATTTGCAACATGAATTGCGCCCAACTGAGTATAGAGTTGATTGGCACTCATAGCTGCGAGTTGTTCCGCTAAAAGATATTCCATTTTCATCCTCCTTTAAAATTCAACCCCGAAATCTTAAATCTTTATCATTTCTGCTTCCGGATTATGGCTAAATTACGCTGAGCATTGCGATTTCCCTGTGCGGCGGCTAATTTATACCAGTAGACGGCAGTATAATAGTTCTGCGTCACGCCGTGACCATGTTCATAAGCAGAGCCTAAATTATTTTCACCAAAGGCATTTCCCTGCGCGGCGGCTAATTTATACCAGTAGACGGCAGTATAATAGTTCTGCGGCACGCCGTGACCATATTGATAATCAACCCCTAAATTATTTTCGGCATTGGCATTTCCCTGTGCGGCGGCTAATTTATACCAGTAGTTAGCCGTATAATAGTTCTGCGGCACGCCTTGACCGTAATAATAGGCATAGCCTAAATGATTTTCACCGTAGGCATTTCCCTGCGCGGCGGCTAATTTAAACCAGTAGACGGCAGTATAATAGTTCTGCGGCACGCCGTGACCATCTTCATAAGCATAGCCTAAACTATTTTCGGCATTGGCATTTCCCTGTGCGGCGGCTAATTTAAACCAGTAGACGGCCGTATAATAGTTCTGCGGCACGCCTTGAGCATGTTCATAAGCATAGCCTAAATTATCTTCAGCCCTTGCGCTAAGGGTTTGACCATAGCTTAAAGAAGGTATTATAAACATTAAAAGCAAAATGGATAATGAAACGATTATACTTTGTTTTATTCTCATGGCTTTTCTCCTATTTTAATTGCGCTTAAGGCGCATAATTAACTGTAATTTTATGAACTGCAAAGCGTTTATCTTTTTAATAGAATATATTAATTATCTTAATAATATATTTATTATCTTAATGCTAATAATACTATCCGTAACTGGTTTTTATCCGTATTTCCCGCATAAATGCATTATGTAATATAATTAACAGGAGATGCAGTCAAGGCGACATAAACACTGTCCTTTTATATTCTTAAATAGTAACCTTAAGCATTTAATAATTTCCTCCACCAGGGAACTGCGGACCGGAATACGGCCAGAACTGGGGGACCCTTGGCTGCTCCGACTAATTCAGTTACGTTGCCGTCTCCCGGATCAGTGCCAGCTACGCCGTTAACGCCATAATTGGCAACCCAGACGTTGCCGGAAGCGTCTATGGCTATGCCACATGGAGAGCTGCCCACGTCATAAGTATAAGTATGCGTAGATATAGCGCTTACCGAATTTACCGCCCCGAGCAAAAAAAACGAAACAAGAAGAATGGAAAGTAAAGATAATCTTTTTCTTATGTTCTTCATCGTTAAATCCTCTTTAAAGATTAAGGTTAAGTTTGTTTTAACAATAAGTAATAATATTTATAATAAATAATAATATTTATAATAAATAATAACATTTTAAAGTTTATTATATTTAGAATTAACCATACATTTTAAATACTATATGTTTTAAATAAAGTCAAATTAAAAGTTGACAACAATTAAAAGTTGACAACAATTTTAAAACAATAATAAAATTTTCTATCGGCAATTTTAAAAACAATCTACATCAGGGTAAGCACCGGCTCTTATGAATGATCAATATATAATGCTACCCTTCGCGCAAAACTATATTTTGCGGAGATATAGATAACATCTAATTATTTATTATAATATTATAAACAAATTATAAACAAAAAATTGTTATAGTTTTATGAAGATTTTATTAAATTTTTGTAATAATCTTATTGCCGATATGTTTATGCGGCAAATTTAAGACATTTAGCAATGTTTCAGCCTCTATTGTTTTTAGTTGTTCTATATCTATTATCGTTATTACCCACCTGCTCGCCAACGAGCGAGCCTCACCGCCCCCGGTTTATGAAGGTTCCTACATACCCAACTGGTTTTTGCTTCTTTTTGACATCAAAAAGAAGCGGGGTTCGGGGCAAAGCCCCGATATATTGTTTTTAAAAGTCTTTTTCTTTTTCGTTTTGCTTTTCTCTTTAATCTCCGATTTTCCCTTGCTATTTCTTTAGTTTCAAACTTTTTATATTCTTCCCAATCGTCAATTTTCCTTAGCTTAAATTCAATTTTTTCTTTACAATATTTAGATATTTCCGCTATTGCTTTTTCGTCCGGCATTATGTCCATTTCGCACAATGTTATATGTCCGGGGTTGCGTTTAAGAACCTTGATATATAATCCAGTTGGAAGAATATATTTTATTTGATTTTCTATAAATTCCTTTGTAGCCTCTGTTTTTAAAATAGCTCTCATTAAATATACCTCCGGGGTAAAGAGAATAAAATACGAACTCATCCCAAATACCTGTTTGTTATTGAAATTCGCTCGTGTCCTAAACTCTGACTAATCGAATATCTGATTTCCCTTTCGATTTTTATAAATTCGGCTCTCGATAGTCCTGTCTGCTGTATCATCTGCGCCATCCACTCTTTTTTGTCTGAGATTTCCAATCTTGCTCTACACTCTATATTGTTATATCCACTTGCCTGCCAGCTCTCTTTATATGCCTGATGCGCCTGCCAATGCCTTTCGCCGTGATAATGAAAATACGGATTATTTGTTTCTTTGCGATATTTTTTCAGGATATTCTGCGCCCAAGTTTTGCCCGCCTTTAGCGTTTTATGGGTGTTTAAATTTGTTAATCTATTCTGTTTAAGAAAATCCCGGGCTTCCAATAATACCATTTTCTGCTCTTCGGAAAGTTTAATTTCTCTCGGCCTTGTATTCTTGCTTCCGTCCCATTTTCCTGCTCCTTTCTTATCAGTAATTTGCAATATATTGTTGCTTAAATCCTTATTCAATAATTTTACCGCCAGACTCTCCCTCAGCCTTAGATTAACGCTCTGGATGTTTACCGCATGCTGTAAAGCTTTATATCCTATTCTGCCTGTTTCGGTATATTTCTTATTTAACCATTCCTTGAATTTTTGAGCTGATTCTCTTGTGTTTTCCTTATTTTCACTATCGTTAAATTTTCGGCTCAGGTTGTAATCACTTGCCTTTATATGTAATTCCTGTTTTTCCACATATTTTAAAATATTGTTAAGCGACGATATATGGCTGTTTATTGCGCTTGATGACAATTGTTTAGTATTATGTTTTTCTTTCAAGTTAATCATAATTTTATAAATGCCCGTCTTTTCCAATTTACCCAAGTTAAAGTTTAAATAAAAACTGCTTTGGACGATTTTGGTTATGCATCAATAAAATTAGTATCGGATTCGGATATCTAATTTACATAACTAAGAAACGTAAGTGGTATGTTTTTATTTTCTTAACGTTCATATCCGGATGACTTTTTTTCTACCTGCATAGCATGGAATCATCAATATTGAAAATTTGTTTTTTAAATTTATCGCTTGCGAAATTTTATTTATAATTTAATTATAAATAAAATGAGCGATCGGAGTTTCTGCAGAAAAATTTATATAAAATTCCTATTAATTTCCTTTAATTTATTTTTTACTGAGCTAATTCTATTTTGTTCAATAAAATAGTCTAAATCTGTTATCTTGAATCTATAATTACTATCAATTTTAACAAATGCAATTTTTCTATCGTAAATAAGCCTCTGTAATGTCCTGTAGCACACGCCAAGATAATTAGCTGCTTCATGCGTATTCATTAATCCACTAATTTGTTTATGCTGTTTTTGTTCTAATGTTTTCATATAGTTAATGTAAAGTTAATATTAACTTGACTTTATATTTACACTTTACATCAACTTTTTTATGTTGTCAAGAGATTATTTCATTGACATTAAATTTTTTTTAAATTATATTATTGAGTATGAAGGAAGATGCGCCTAAATACATACGTATTCCGCTTGATTTTTTTAAACTGCCTGAGATTAAAGAACTATCCGCTTATGCAGACGCAAACGAATTAATTATTGTTTATCTTAAATTAATAATTTTTGTAGGGAGATTAGATAATGATGGAAAACTACAAAAAAAAGGTATCTTATTAAAAAAAATAAACATATTTTTTCCGGGGAACGAGTTTTATCCTAAATCGCTGGCATGGATTATGGGTTTTACTGAAGAACCTGAACGCGCCGCCGAAGCAATGGAAATTTTTCTTAAATGCGGACTTGTAGGAGCGAATAATAATCCTAAGGAGCCGTATTTTTATATCAAAGATTGGGATAGATATAAATTCTTAAAACCGGGCAAGAAAACGGAATGGACAAAGGAGAGAGTGGAAGAATTGTTAAAAGAAAATGACCATAATATTTCTAAGGCCGCGAGAACGGTCGGAATTGCAAAGCAATACATTTCAGTGCTTGCTAAAAAGTTTGGCATTGAAAAGCCTGAAAAATAATATATATTTACTTTAAAGTCGGCTGCTTAAAAATATACTAATAAAACTTCAAGAAGTCAGAAACCATTATTATTTCTATGTCGCCTATCTTTTTCAGAACAAGCAAATCTTTGTCCCCTGAGACTATATACGGCGCTCCGCCGGACATTGCGCAGTTTATAAATTTATCGTCGTCGG
>DAHXMB010000174.1:0-17483 GCA_027365695.1 Candidatus Acididesulfobacter sp.
TATAAACTTCTCCTTCATCGCATCCGTATTCTTTCAATAATTCTTCAATATCGCTTTTAAATTCTTCAGTTCCGTTAGAACAAAGCACGTATTTTGGAATACCGCCCATTTCTAATAAATAGCTTGTAAGCCCCATTAATATATCAGGGTCTCCGAATATTGCAAATTTTTTACCGTGAATATACTGCTGCGCATCGGTCATTGAATCAACCGCTCTTCCCCTTTCGTCTTCAATTTCTTTAGGAATTTCTTTTCCCGTAATTTCAGAAACGGTAATTAAAAATTCATCCGTAAATTTTATTCCGACAGGACTTTTAACTGCTTTTGCTTCCTGTTTGAATTTTTCCGAAAGTAAGTTTAAAGTCTTTTTGGTGCTAAATTTTTGAAGCGCTATAGTTGCCTTGTTGTTAACGCAATTTTTTGTATCTTCCAGAGTTGTGGCGCCTTCATTGTAAAGCTTATATTCTCCGTTTAGCGGAGAATCAAGAGTATTAGAATAATCTGCAATAACAAGATAAGGAACTTTCATAATATTTAAAAGTCTTTTTATTTCATTAATATTTCCCGTCGTTGTATCAAACCCCGGTATTATGTTAATAGTGTCCGAAACAGATTCGTTTTTAACGCCTAAAGTGCCTATAATTGCTGCAAGCATATTATCGTAACCTTCCAAATGCGAACCGACAAAACTTGGGGTGTTTGCATAAGGCGCAGGCACTTCTTCCGGGAGAAATCCTTTTGCCCTTGCATTAGTTACTATTGCGCCGAGATCGTCTCCTATAATTTCCGTCATACAAGTCGTAGATATCGCAAACATTTTAGGCTTGTAAAGATTTATTGCATTTTTAAACCCTTCAAATCCGTTTGCCTGCCCTCCGAAAACCGCTCCGTCTTCGGTAAGAGAAGTAGAAACTGCGGCAATAGGTTCTCTAAAATGTCTTGATAAATTATTTCTGTAATAAGCAACGCAACCATGCGAACCGTGGACAAAAGGCATAGTGCCTTCAAATCCTGCGGAGCAAAGCACAGCTCCAAGCGGCTGACAAGCTCTTTCAGGATTAATTACGATAGATTTTCTTTTAAAATTTAATTCTTTATATTCTTCGGTTTTCATCCAATCTTTTGTCTTTTGAACTTCTTCTTTAGTCATCTTAGCCATTTAAATAACCTCCGCAAGTTATATTTATATTTATAAATAATGCTGATATTACTGCCGTAAATAATATTAAATATAAAATTAACATAAAATAAACAATACAATAATAAGTTTTACTATAATAAAATTAAAATTATTAAATTCGTTAATATATATTAATATTTATATTAATTGCTATTATAATTATTTCATTTTTTCCAAGCCGGCTTTACAAATTTCCATGATGGACTGTTAATTGCTAAATCCATATCTTTTGCAAATACTTCAAAGCCGTCATACCCATGATAAGGACCTGAATAATCCCATGAATGCATCTGCCTGAAAGGTATCCCCATTTTTTGAAAAACATATTTTTCTTTTATGCCCGATGCCACCAAATCCGGTTTCAATCTTTTTGCAAGTTCAATAAATTCATGCTCGTTCAGATCGTCTGCTACAATGGTCCCGTCTTCCAATTCATTTGTCGTTCTTTCATAATCGTCTTTATGCGCAAACTCATAAGCGGCAGTGACAACCTGCATGCCTAAGTCTTCATACGCTCCTACTATATGCCTCGGTCTCAATCCTCCAACAAGTATCATAACTTTTTTGCCTTCAAGTCTCGGTCTGTATTTATCTATGACCGCCTGCATTTTAGGTTCGTATTTCTCAATGACTTTTTCAGACTTTTCCTGTATATTTTCGTCAAATAAAGCAGCTATTTTCCTTATACTTTCTTTTATTTTTGTAGGACCGAAAAAATTATATTCAATCCAGGGAATACCGTATTTTTCGTTATAATAAGTTGAGATATAGTTCATTGAACGGTAGCAATGCAATAGTATATAGTTGACTTCGTGAGTTATTCTCATTTCTTCTATTGAACCGTCGCCGCTCCAGTGGGCAACTACATTTAATCCCATTTCCGATATTACTTTCATCGAAGCCCAAACATCTCCGCCGATATTATAATCGCCTAAAATTGCAACATCATACTTAGTCTTTTTGCTTTCGTCTAATTTGCCTGTGCCTACAACATAGTCTCTTATTGAATCATTTGCGATATGATGTCCTAAAGATTGGCTAACCCCCCTGAATCCTTCGCATCTTACAGGAATAACCGTAGTATTTAAATCGGTAGATGTTTTTTTGGCTACCGCTTCTATATCGTCGCCTATAAGACCTATCGGACATTCAGACTCTACAATAAAACCTTTGGTCGTAGGAAAAAGTCCTTTTAATTCATGTATCGCCTGTTCCAATTTTTTATCCCCGCCAAAAACTATATCCCGTTCCCTAAAATCGGTAGTAAACTGAAAAGGCACAAAACTTTCTATCCCGATAGCTCCGTTAGCCAAATTTCTTCTTGTTCCCCAGCTGTAATGCCCGCATCCTACGGGACCATGGCTGATATTAATAACATCTTTAACCGCCCCCCAAACAACGCCTTTAGAACCTGCATATGCGCATCCTCTCGGGGTCATAACACCCGGCAAAGATTTTAAATTTGATTTGGCAACGCAAGACCCGCAAGCATCTTTTTTATTGACGCCAATATGCTCCTGCCTATTTTTTCGCGGCTTTTCCGGATAAATGTTTAAAATCTCTTCAACTATTTCTTCATTTTCTTTGATATTGATAGCCATTTTTATTCCTCCATATACTTTATTTGTATCTAAATTAATAAAGTTGATATAATTAATCTCGCACAATTAATTTAATTAGCTGCTTTACGTTTCTTTTACAAAAATGCTTGGTTTATTTATGCTTAAATCCTTAACTGTTTAATTAATTAATTAATATTTTTTATTTATAATATTATTTCTCTATTTCTTCTATTAATGCAAAAATAAAATTTTAAAATTTATTCAATTTTTCTGCAGCGGCTCAAATTTATGCAAATGCATCGTCTTGTTCTTTGGGCAAACTTTTTCGCAAGACATATCTCCGAGGCAATCGTCCATATTTTCGATTCTAACAATCATTTTGTCCCCTTCGTCTTCAAAAACATAAACTCCTCCCGGACACACTTTGATACATCTGCCGCATGAAATGCAGCTTTCCTGATCAAAAGCTATTAAAAAATGCGGCACCCATTTTGAACCGGATCTTCTCGGAGCTACTATATAATCTTCTAAATTTCCGCTAAAACCGTCCATAATACTCATAAAATTTTTCTCCTGTTTTTTAATTTTTATATATTTCTTACAGTTTATTTATAAAAAATAATATAGCCGGCAGTTTTACAAATCTTAAGTTTTAAGTTTAATGCGTTTAAATTTTCGCAATATTTATTTTATTTTAAATATCTTAAATTCAAATATGACAGAACTATAATTGAAACTGCCTAAGTTTAGATTTAATTATTTATTAACTATTTAATTATTTAAATTATTTAAATTTTCTTCTATTTTCATTCCTAATATACCTTTAATTAATCTGAATTTAGGTTTAATTATTCATTGACTATTTGACTATACGTATTTTTAAATCAAGTCCGTCTCCGGTTATTTCTGCAAATTTTGACAAATTTGATTTAGATAAACAATATTTATATTCTGCCAAATCAGGCGAACAATTTAATTTATTTCTTAACGACCTTACTTTTTGAGGCTGCATATCTTTTGTAAGAATCAAAAATTCATCTTCAGGGATATCTTTTCTAAACTCGAATATTAATATTTCTCCCCCATCGCTTAATACTCTGTGCATTTCTTCCAGCGATTCAACTTTTCTTTCCAAACATTTGAATGTTCCTTTTAAAATAATAATATCAAAATAATTTTCATTAAAAGGCAGGCATTCGCTATTAGCAATCAGATATTTTAACTTTTGGGAAAAATAAACCCCGTTTAAATCGTAAACATTGTTTACGTTTACGCCTGCCAATTTATCCGCAGCATTCGCAGCATGATATAGATTATTTTTTGCTTTATTATCGTAACTACTTGCAAATTCTACAATTTGAATATTTCTTCTGCTAAAATCTAAATTTACTTCAGTTTCTTTATAAGTTTCTTTAATAGAAGCTTTAATCGCATGGTTAATCATTATTTCCGAAATATCGACGCCTACAACGTCAGCATCTGGAAGAACCTCGCTAAACCTCCGCGCTATATAGCCTGGACCGCATCCAAGATCAAGTATTGAATCAGGCGCAAAAGAAATGCTGTTTAAAATTTTATCCACAAACGGTTTATAGTCGTTTTCCATTTTTCCTTTAGTGTCGGAAGTTGCGATATACAACTCTTCATCCTGCGAAAAATTTAAACTTTTCTGCAGCTTACACCCCTGAACAGCATTTTCTGTTATCATGATTTTCCTCCTTATTATTATTCAACTTGCCGCTTATATCGTTTCCAAGCAAGCCTGCGGCATCTGATCTGCATTGCCTGCAGTGCTTCATGATGTTAATTCCCGTTAAGCCGCTTGTAACATCGGTTATATCTTGCTTTGTTGCAGCCTGAATACCTATTTTTTGAAAAAACGATTTCTCTGCAGGAATCATAGGCATAACATTAAAAAGATAAACTCCCATTTTTTTAATGCTTTCGGACATTTCTTTTATATGAGTATCGTTAATACCGGGTATTAATACCGAATTTATTTTAACGGTAAATCCTTCCGAAACTGCCGTTCTTATACCGTCAAGCTGTTTTTCAAGCAAAAGTTCCGCCGCTTCATTGCCTTTATAACAGACTCCTTTATAATTAACATATTTATAAATTTTAGAAGCAATAGCTGCATCTGTCGCATTTAACGTTACTGTAATAAATTTTATGCCTGCATCTTTCAGGTCATTGATATTTTCTTTTAAATTAAGTCCGTTTGTGCTCATGCAAAATATTAATTCGGGAAATTCTTTTCTGACCAATTCAAATGTCTTAAGCGTATTCTCCGGATCCGACAAACTGTCTCCGGGGCCTGCCACTGCAGCAACACTTATTTCGTCATAAAAAGATTTTACCTCATATATTCTTTCAACCGCTTCTTCTGGTTCCAAAAGTCTGCTGGTAACTCCGGGTCTTGATTCATTTGGACAATCATAATCTCTATGACAATAGTTACATGAAATATTGCAGCTTTTCGCAACAGGCAAATGTATCCTGCCGTATGATTTTGATGCTTCTATACTAAAGCATGGATGCCTTTTAATATCTTCGTTATTATTACCTGAGACATTATTATTGCTATCTTTTTCTATATTTCTTATGCTGTTGATTGCTTTATTGTCTGTTTTCATGATAATTTGCCTTTTTTTAATAATTCTGCCATTTTATTACATAACTTACTACGCATTACCCTCTACGCATTACCCTAGACGATACTTCATCTTTTTTAAATAATTCTGCAACTATTAACACCGAACGAAAACTAAAGAAAACATCAGTTAAAAACTAACTTTTTAAAATTTAATAAAGTACAATCTTTGTTACTTAAAAATTAAAACGGTTTATTTTGAAGCGGCTGCTGCGGCAGCTGCGGCTTCGGTAGTTCTTTCATATTCTTCCATAAACCCGTATTGCATCATTAAATCTTCAAGTTCTTGCATTTCCATCGGTTTTGGAATAACAAACATTTCATTTTCTTCTATTTTTTTTGCCAATTCTCTGTAAACATCTGCCTGTTTTGCGTCTTTTTCATATTCTATAACAGTTTTTCTCTTTATTTCAGCTCTTTGAACAACATTGTCTCTTGGAATAAAATGTATTAACTGGGTTCCTATTTTCTTTGCAAAAGCTTCAACCATATCTCTTTCATTATCAACATTTCTTGAATTGCATATTAATCCGCCTACTCTAACTCCGCCTGAATTTGCAAATTTTAAAACCCCTTTGGATATATTATTTGCCGCATATAATGCCATAAGTTCTCCGCTGCAGACTATATATATTTCTTTCGCATATGCTTCTCTAATAGGCATAGCGAAACCGCCGCATACGACATCGCCCAGAACATCGTAAAATACATAATCAAGTTCTCTTTCGTAAGCACCAAGCTGTTCCAATGTTGTAATAGATGTAATAATGCCTCTTCCTGCGCATCCGACGCCCGGCTCAGGTCCGCCTGATTCTACGCACCTCACTCCGCCAAACCCGATTCTGAACACATCTTCATCCGTAACATTTTCCTGTCCTAAGTCCCTGACGGAATTTAAAACGGTTTCCTGCGTTGCGCCGCCTAACAAAAGTCTTGTAGAATCGGCCTTAGGATCGCATCCTACAAGCATTATTTTGTTGCCTTTTTCGGCTAAAGCCGCCAGAGTATTTTGAGTTGTAGTGGATTTGCCTATTCCGCCTTTTCCGTAAATTGCAATTTGTCTCATCTTTAGTTACCTCCAAAAAAATAATAATTAATTTTTTATTTTATATGTTTATTATTGTATTAAAATTAAAAATTACGCTGCTTTTATTTTTATTTAATTTAATTTATTTAATTTAACTATGCTTAGTACTTGCTTTTTATTTATTTTTTTTATGATTATTATTTTTCGTTATTTATTATAGTGCATAAATTATGCCAAATAAAAAATAAATATAAATTTAATAACAATAATATATATATTCCACAATTAAAAAATACAAAAAACATTATAAATCTTATAAACTTAATAAAAAAATATGCCTAATATTTATACAAAATATTTTTTATTGATTAATCTTATACCAATATTTTTATGGCGATATGCAGCTCATATATATTAATTAGACAATTTAGTTAGACCATCAATTTATATAAATTATATAAATTATTTTTCTGATTTTTATTTTTATTTAAAAATTAATTAAACTATTATTTAAATGTAAACATACAAAATAACTAATTGGCATATTTTATGCTTTATTATTTAATACTGATAATTTATTCATGAGAATAAATTAAGCTGATGTTTGACAACGTACGATTAATATTATATAGAGTTGATTAGACGGAAACCTAATCCTGCAATAGAATTTTTCTTCTATAGATTCTGGATTCCCGCTTTCATGGGAATATATTAATACAATAATGTTTTCAATTAAATTTTAAGTAATAAATAATAACAATAATTAATATGGTCAAATTAAATAATAAAAAAAATTGCAATTTTTTAATAAACGACACTACACTCAGGGACGGGGAACAAACTGCCGGCGTTATCTTTTCTTATAACGAAAAAATACTCATAGCAAAAATGCTTGATGAAATAGGCGTCAATGAAATTGAAGCAGGCATTCCTATAATGGGCGGCGAAGAAAAAAATGCTATAAAAACTATTAATTCTTTAAATTTTAACGCAAAAATTATTTCATGGAACAGGGCTAATATTGAAGATATAAAAGCATCGCTTGATACAGGGGTTCAATATATGCATATTTCTATTCCTATCTCCGATATACATATAAAATATAAATTAAACAAGGATTTTGGTTATATTAAAAATACGTTAATAGATATTTGCCGAGTTTTAAGAAAAGAACAGATTGTATTTTCTGTAGGAGGAGAAGATTCTTCGAGAACCGATAAGAATATTTTATATGAAATTATAAATATTGCTGAAGGTGAAGGTGCTTACAAATACCGATATTCTGATACGGTAGGAATTTTAAATCCGCTTGATATTTATAAAAATATAAAATTCATAAAATCTAAATTCAGTCAAATAGCTATTGAAATACACGCTCATAACGATTTAGGCATGGCAACGGGAAATTCCGTCGCAGCCGTGAAAGCAGGAGCCGATTATGTTTCGGGAAGCATTACGGGAATAGGCGAAAGAACGGGAAATTGCGCATTAGAAGAAGTTATAGCCTATTTTAAGTTTATTGAAAAAAAAAATACTGACTTCGATTTTAAAAAAGTAAAAAAACTTGCATCCATTATAGCAAAAATTACTAAAAGACCTATTCCCGTCAACAAACCTATTATAGGAAGAAATATTTTTCATCATGAAGCTGGCATTCATACGGACGGCATTATTAAAAACCCTATAAATTATGAACCGTATCCTCCTGAAGAAGTTGGACTTAAACGAAAATTATTAATAGGAAAACACAGCGGTACATCGGTTATTAAATATAAATTGAAAAAATTAGGAATAATTATAAGCGATGCGGAAGCAAGAGCTTTGTTAGAAATTATAAGGCAAGAATCTATAAAACTTAAAAGAGATTTGAAGAATAAAGAAATTAAAGATATATATTATAAATTGACATTATAATTAAATAAATATTAAAATAAATATAAATATTTTAATATATCCCGTAATTGCCGATAGAAAATTTTATTCCGGAATATGTAAATTAAGCAAAATTTTTTATTTTTTCACCTTACAACAATCAGCGCTATTAAAAATACAATAAATATATAAAATATATATAAGTTTAAAGAACCATTCTGCAGTTTTGAAAAAATATTGCTTAACCTGTTAAAAAATTTAATTACAGGCAAATACAAATAATATTCTAATAATGGAAATATATAAGAACCGTACCCGCTTGAATCATGATAAAACGAAGAATATGGAAACGGATTGGGGATATTCCCGTCTGATTTCGTAAAATCATCAATATTTTCTTCATTTGCCGATAAATTTTGGGTTTTCGTATGCGTTTTTAAGATATAACTCTCTTTGCCTGCAGGCATCTCTTCACCGTTGCTTAAAATTCTTATTTTTCTTGCCTCAATTCTTTTTCGCGATTTATAAACAATATTAAACATTATTCTTATTGCATTTGAAAAACCTAAAGCAGAAATTTGCGCATGAGGATTTAAACTTTCCGTTCCTCCAATCCATGCTAATTTCACATATCTTTTTTTGGGTTTTACGATAAAACGATAAATCAAATATAAAATAATTATCAGAATGATTGAAACAAAAAACAGATAGACGGGACTTGACGCGGAAAAAGTATTATAATAAGGAATAAAAATATAGTTATGCATTATTTGAGCGCTTATATTTATGTGATAAATCAAATTTGACACCTCGGACATAAAAGGCGTATAAAAAAACATAAAAGCGGATAAAGAAATGCTCAGAAGTACAGGGATTAAAATTGCGATATTCATTAGCAGAGGAACTTCTTTTGCTTTCATTGCCTTTTTTGACCTTGCGGAACTTAAAAAAGTTATTCCGTAAAGCTTAACATAATTAGCTATTGCCATAGCCGCGCTCAAAGCTAAAATAGCGCCTGCGGAGAAAAGCATTATCCTCGGCAGTACGCTGTGTATATTAAAACCTAAGAAAACTACTTCTATATTAAGCCACTCCGAAACAAATCCGTTTAAAGGCGGCATTGCAGCAGCAGCCATTACTCCGATAAAAGCTAAAACTCCCGTTAACGGCATAGCATGCAATAATCCTCCGAATTTATCCATATCATGGCTGTCCGTTTGATATTCAATATTGCCTGCACCCATAAAAAGAAGACTTTTAAAAAAAGCATGATTTATTAAGGCATATAAAGAAGCTAATAGCGCTAATGCGGCAAGACCGTCAAGATTAAAATATCTGTAATATAAAGACGCTCCTATACCCGTTAAAATAAGTCCCATATTTTCGACGGTGGAGTAAGAAAGCAGAACTTTTAAATCATGAGTCTGCGCCATATATAATACTCCGAAAAACATTGTTAGCACCGCTATGATAATTACTACCGTGCCTAAAAATAAAGCCGTATTTACGGGATGTAAAATATAAAGACCGAATCGCATTAAACCATAGATGCCTGCAGAAGTTAGAACTCCGCTTAAGATTGCGGAAACTCCCGATAAAGACGCCGGATGAGCTTCGGGAAGCCATATATGCAGAGGAACTATACCTATTTTTGCTCCAAAACCAAATAAAAATAATAAAAATATAACTTCTTTAAGAGCAGGAGAAATAATAATATCTTTCATATCAAATAAATTAAAACTGCCTGAATGAACATATAAAAGCATAATGGCTGCCATTATAAACATTCCGCCGAATTCCATAATCGTCGACATTAAAAAACTGGCTTTAACAGTGCCTTTAATATAATGTTTTCCAAGAACAAGGAGATAAGAAGAGACAGCCATTACTTCCCAGCTTATCATAAAAATAAAAGCGTTAAATGAAAGCAAAGTAAAGTAAACGCTTAAAAGCATAACGCCGAATAAAAAAGTAAAATTTGAAGGATTAATCTTTTCCTTAAATTTTTCAATATATTTTATCTGATATAAAGAAATATAAAAGAATACGGCAAAAGAAAATAAAATAAAAAACGCACTTAACGGATCTAAACACATTAATATATTACCTGCTGGAAAATATTTGCCGATACTGAATAAAACATCATGGCTGCCGCCGGTATTATTATAATAATCAGCAAAATGCGCAACAGGTTTTACAAAAAAAGATAATGCAAAGATAACGGCAAATAAGGACGCGACCATATATGAAATATTTCCGGCAATATAAGCCTTGCTAAATTTTTTAGAAATCATCCCAGAAAATGAAAGAATAATACCTGCAATTGAAAAAAACAAAAACAAATAATAATATAAAAAATACATAACCGCTCCTAAAGCTCTAAAAACAATTTATAAATATAATCACATTATATTAAATTATATTAAAGCACCCGATTTTATAGATAATAAAGCATTTAGTATCATAAAAGGATTTGGCGGACATCCCGGCACCAATACTATATTTTCCGATTTTAAAATATCTTCATTGTTTTTATATTTTAAAAAACCGAGACTGTATTCGCTGTAAATTCCTCCTGAAAGAGGACATGCGCCTGCAAGCAGAATAAATCTCGGTTTTGGAGTATTATCCAATACATTGTAAAAAATATCCGACATCTTATCCGTAAAAACTCCCGTTAATAAAATTACATCGGCAAATCTCGGACTCGGAGTTATAAATATTCCCAATCTATGCATATTATAATATGGATTGCTTAAAGCTGTTATTTCCGATTCGCATGCTCCGCAGGAACCTGTATCAATATGCTTTACAAATAACGACTTCTTAAAAAAATTAAATTTTTTTTTATCTATATTATTATTGCTAAAATTATTTTTTGCATCATTTTTATCTTTATTATTTTTATTTTCTTCATCGTCATCATTATTATTGCTTTTATTGTCTTTATTAAAATTTTTATTATTAAAATTCTCAATAAAAGCATTAAACTTTAAATCGTTTATAATATCGCTACTAATATTATCTTTGTTTATATAATTACCAAAACTGATTGCTTTGGATATATTTAAACATTCAGAAACGCATAAGCCGCAATATATACATTTTTTTATATCAATGATATTAATATTTACATCTGAAGCATTTACAGTTATATTGACATTATCATTTGTATTATTTATATTATTATTGTCATCATAATTATTATTATATTTATTGTCATTATTATCTTTATTTATATCTTCATAATAACCTGATAAATCAATAGCCGCCGTTGGACATATTTCCCGACATTTTGAACATTTTAATTTTAAAGAGTTATTTTCATTTAAAACGTTATTATTATGTCGACTTAAAACATCTTCGCCATTTTTTATAAAATTTAAGCACTTGTCGGCATCAAATTTTATATATGAATAAAAACCGTCATAAAAATCATTTTCTTTAGGAAATTCAACCGATTTTACGCCAAATCTTAATCCATCAAACGTCCATATCGCCATAATTATTTCGCTCTTATTATTAATTGTGATATTTATATTATAATATTTATCAAACTATTTTATTTATTTTTATTACCGTTATTGTCAATAATCGTTATTGTTATTAATAAATTTTATATTTTATGAATATTATTCTATTTAGATTACTTATAATGCAAATATAAAAAATATTTATAATTATTTATTTATATTATTTAATATTATTTATCGCATGCCGCTACCGAAAAATTATAACTTGTTTCATTTATATTAAAATCCATCATCATTGTATTTTTAGTAAAATAGCTAAATATCTTATAATTATTGTCAAAAGGATATTTAATATTTAATTTTTTAAAAACTTTGCCGTTAAATTCTCCGGCTATGCAAAATATCGGACCTTCGGAAGATTCTGAAAAACCAAAACCGTATTTATTGCTATGCGCAGCAGCATTTACTCCATAAAAATTATTTTTATTTTTTAAATTTTCATTGGAAAATTGTTTAGCATTATCATCTATCTCTATTTCATTTTTATATTGTTTTTTTAAATTTAAATCTAAACTTGAACTCAAACTTGAATATGAACTTTCTATTAAATTGAATACATTATCTGGAAAATTTTTTGCCAATTTTTCAAAACAAATTTTAATAATGTTAAAAGATT
This sequence comes from Candidatus Acididesulfobacter sp., assembly GCA_027365695.1. Classification (GTDB taxonomy): domain Bacteria; phylum SZUA-79; class SZUA-79; order Acidulodesulfobacterales; family Acidulodesulfobacteraceae; genus Acididesulfobacter. The sequence goes on from DAHXMB010000174.1 coordinate 12,444, forward strand.
GCCTTATTTCCGCAATTCTGACTAAATATCTTGAAAGAGCGTCTCCGTCATTATACGATACAGGCTCTAATTTAATATCTTTATATGATAAATAAGGATATTTTAATCTTAAATCTTTATTAATGCCCGCGCTTTTAGCGACTATTCCCTCAGCATGAAATTTTTCGGCAATTTTTAAATTAATTTTTCCTGTTGTTTTTAACCTGTCGATATGCGATTTAGTTTCTGAATTTTGCTTGATAATTTTTTCAATATTATTAATATATAAGCTTATTTCTTTAATTATATATTCAAAACATTTTAAAATGTCCTTATTATGTTTATTAGCATTAGCAGCATTAAAATTAGAATTAATGTTAGCGTTAGTGTCTGCATCGGCAGCAATATTCATATTTATATCATGATTGGTATTAATATTAGCACCGGCACCGGTATTATCAATACGATAATTTAAATTATTTAATCTTATGCCTCCTACCGTATTGATTCCCATAAGATACCTTGAAAAATTAACCTCCGATGAAATTTGTTTTATTTTTTCCGCATAATAGGCATACAATGAAGACGGCACCTCTAAATACGTCGAACCTGATATTTCGGATAGATTTTCCACATGATTTCTAAGTCTTTCTAATTCTGCCAAAAACATTCTTATTAACTTAATATATTCAGGTATTTTATCGGTCAAATCAAAATAGTCTTCAACTGCAAGACAGTAGCTTAAGGAAGCAGAAAATGCATGCATTCCCGCAATCCTTTCAATAACTAAAATTTGTTCATATAAATTATTTTTCTCTTTTGCTATTTTTATCGCATTTCTTGTTTTATATCCCAGCGTAATATCAAGCTCATGCAGCTCTTCGCTTGAAGTTAAAAAGTGATAATAGGAAGATTCGCATACGCCTTTTTTAACAGGACCCCAGATAAATTCATAATCGCCGAGAAATTTTTTAAACACTGCTTTACACCTGATAATTATGTTATTTTATTATTTTATTTAATTATTTAATTATTATCCTTACTATTCCATTTAAAAATAATTTCAAAGGCGGAGGGATATACAATCCTAAAAAAATAGTCAATATTAAAGGAATTGCCATAGGCATTAATGAAGTTAAACCAAAATCGCCTCTTGTAATTTTTAAATTATTTATATCATATATATTTTCATCGTTTGATACCCCAAAAATCATAGAATTAATTTTGGCCAATATCGCAATAAAAGCGGATATCAATAATATTATTAATGTAACGGATATAAAATAATCACCTTTTTTAAAACTTTCAAGAAGTATCAAAAACTCGCCTATAAACACGGCTGACGGCGGAGCGCCTACAAGCGTTAAAGCTCCTGCGACATACAGAAAAGCAGTTTTGGGCATAGTATAGATAACCCCCTTTATAGCTTTAATATCTTTTGTTTTATATTTGTGCAGCAAATTCCCCGAACCGTAAAACATTATAGGTTTTGACAAACTATGAGCCAACATTTGAAAAAGAGCGCCAAAAGTCCCAAAAATTCCTCCTAAACCAAAACCTAAACTGATAATACCCATATGTTCAATGCTTGAATATGCAAAAAGCCTTTTTGTCGTCTTTTGATTAATAATTCCCATTACTCCTATAAATATTGAAAAGAGACCTATTATAATCATTATTTCCTGCGGATAGTTAAATCCCAGATTTTTACCAGCGATATTAAAATATCTCATTATGCCATACATTGCGGTATTTAAAAGGGATGCCGAAAGCATAGTTGAAACTGGTGAAGGTGCTTCAGAATGTGCATCCGGAAGCCATGTATGCATTGGAGCAAGACCGACTTTGGTGCCTAAACCTATTACTATTAAAATAAACGCTATTTTAACTAAATCTTTATTTAAATACGCAGCGTGAACGCTTAAAACCGTCCAATCTAAGGAAGATACTATGCCATAAATTCCATGATGGATACCATGAATATTTCCTGCTAAATAAAACAGTACAGTTCCTAATAATGCTATAGATATACCGCTCGAAACTATAACAATATATTTCCATGCAGCTTCAATAGATTTTTCCGTAATTTCGGTTATAACCAAAAAAGAACTCGTTACGGTAGTTAATTCTATATCAATTAAATAAACCGCTAAATTATTCAGTATCGGCGCCACAAGCATAGTAAGAGCAAACAAATTTATTAATAAGTAATAACGAAAAAACTCATTATCCGTAAGCCCTTCGTTTTCTATTGCAGACCTCATATATAAAATTGAATGCATTGAAGATAAAAAATAAACTACGGCTACCAATAAAACAACATAAGCACTAAATTTATCAATAATTATTGCATTATTTAAAAGCGTTATAGAATGAAAATGCAATAAAAATAATAAATAATAAACTGAAATTGCAAGGGTGCCTGCTGAAGAAATAAAAGTTATATATTCAGCAAACCTTTTATTTCTAAAAATTAAGGCAGCTATACCCGATATTAAAGGCAGCAATAAAAAAATTAATACGATAATTTTCATTATTTATCTATCCTATATCCTAAATATACTTTAATCACAAAATTGCCGATAGAGACTGTTAAAATAGCTTTAAAGTTATATAGAACATTATATTCCTGCGTAAGCAGGTACGCTTTAAAGCCGTCGGCATTTAGACGGCTCATCTATCTATAAAAATAATTTTCTATCGGCAATTTTGGGTTAATTTATCCTATAATTTAATTATCAATATGATATTATAAAATATTTTCATTAAATTTTTTTTGAACAATCTTTGCTTATTTAACTTATCCGACTAATCTATTTAACATACCTGTCGAAAATGAGCCTGTTTTTATTTTCATTACCATTGAAAGAATTAACATTGCAACAACTGTAACAAGAATATCAAAAAGAACAACTAACTCTACTATTAAAGGCAAAGTCGGCGTTAATATAACGGAAAATAAGAAAATACCGTTCTCAATCACAAGCAAACCTAAAATTTGGGTTATAGTAGTATATCTTGAAATAATCATAAAAAAACCGATAAATACTAAACTTAAAGCAATTGCTGCAGAATTAATAATTATATCAGGCACAAAATTATGAATAAGCTTGAATATTAAAAAATAGCCGAAAACAGTCAATATAAGCCCCGTTATGATTGAAGAGGGTATTTTTATACTTAGATTTATTTCTTCTTTGATATTAAACTTCTTCATCATATTTAGAAGCATATAAGGAACTATCAAACATCTTACGATTAATGTCAACAATGCAACCATATATAAATTAACACTATTCGTCTCTATGCCTAAAATCAGCGTTAATATAAAAATTAAAAAAGACTGGATACCGTAAGCATGAATATAAAACGATATCCATTTTGAACTTAACATTACAAAAGACAAAAGAAGTATGAAAGCCGTCAATAAATCCATCGTCACATTTAAATAAACAGGCAGCACAAGTCCCAGCATGATTTATAATTCCTTTAAGAGTTTGTATGTATGTATGTATAATTTAAATTTTTTTATACATTTTGATAACTTTAAATTAAATAAAAAACTTAAAAATTAACAAAAATTTCAATTCAAATCAAATTGCATTTTATATCCATAATTAATAATTAATATTTTTAAAAAAATTTTAAAATCCTTTATATTGAAAAGTCATTATGGCTAATACGCTTAATACAAAAGCCGCGGCAAAATATTCCTGATATCTGAAAAATCTTAATCTTGAAATAGATGTGTCAATAACAGCGGCAACTATGCCTATTATAAACATCTTTAATATTAAAGCGGCAATTGCGATTATTAGCGATATCGGGCTATGATTTATTGCAAGACCCCATGGAAAAACCAGAACATTTAAAAAAATAACAAGCAATAAAAATTGCTTCATATAACCGCTCCATTTAAGAAGCGCCAAATAAGGTCCTGAATAATCCAGTATGCGTGCTTCTTCAATCATGCTCATTTCAACATGGGTGGAAGCATTTATCGGTCTTCTGTCCGTATCGGCAAGAAATAAAAGGAAAAAAGCTGCTATAATCAGAAAATGAGACGGGCTAAAATATAAAGGCAAATGAGAAATTATCGTATTCAACATTACATAAGGCAAAGTTGATTTTGCAATTAAAGCAACGCCTACAAACACTAAAATTAATGTAGGCTCTGAAAGAATGGCAAGAACCGTCGCTCTAGAAGACCCAAGCCCGCCATAACTTGTTCCTTTATCAAGCGAAGCAATATTTATAAAAAAAGACGACAACGAAAACAAAAAAGCTCCGCTGAGCATATCGCCCATAAATCCAAGCGGCAAAGGATATGCGGTTAAAACAGGTATAAGCATAGTGATAAGTATCATCGAAATAAAGGAGACAAAAGGAGCAAAGCGAAAAACAAAAGACGAATCTTTTGAAATTATAATTTCTTTATGAAATAGTTTATATATATCATAGTAAGGCTGCAGTATAGAGGGACCTCTTTTACCTTGAATAATTTCTTCAACTTTGTTAATAAAACCTGAAATCAAAGGAGAAAATGCGAGAACTGTGGCAATCTGAAATACTTGAAATAGAGTAGAGTTTATATAGATATTCATAATAAGACTTAGATTTCTCCTCTTACATTACACTCAATTAAGAAACAAGTATATCACCAGCCATTACGGACGAGATTTCTTATTTCACAACTTACTTCAGCAACAAAATTAAAATTCTGTTAAATGTTAAATTATTAAATTAATTGTTGAAATAATTTTTTAGTTTTAAATGCTTGTAATGTAGGAGTCATCAGCCTGTATGCAGCAGAAATAATCTGCATAACTAATGATAAAGGCGGCGAGAGCAGAACCCCATTGCTCTTATTTATCTTATGCTCATTATTAATGTATTACTTTCATTACTATACGATATTATAATATTAAATCTATATGATTTAAATAAATTAAATAATTATAAAAGTATTATTATAAATATAACATTATATTTATAATAAAAAATATGATAATACTAATTTAAAATATTGTCAACTGATTTTTTCCTTCCACCCACCCCCCC